>NZ_JBVIBK010000010.1:0-273588 GCF_055573455.1 Streptomyces sp. NPDC030183 | reverse complement strand
ACAGTGCGGTCACGAGGGTGGTCAAGTTCGTCGTCACAAACGGATCTTGAGCACCCTCGCCCTATGCCTGCAGGCATTTGGAAAGACTCGTCTAGACCAGGCGCACTGGGCCGAGGGATGGCTCCACCAGCTCACCGGGCGCGTGGCCCGCAGGGTGGACAAGGACACCCTGGACAACATGGCCTGGCTCCTGGGCGAGATCCTCGCCGACTGGTCACAGCGGGCTGCCGAGGCCGTCGCCGCCGACCGCGCGAAAGGGCACGGGCCGCCCGCCACCGCTGAAGTCACCAGGGCCTTGACCCGGGTCGTGCTCTCCTTCAAGGACGAGTTGGTGCGTGACACTCCGCTGGCCCCCTTCGCTCGCGCCTACAAGGAACTGCGGCTGCCCGTGGTCCCAGACGGCAAGGGCCGCTACGGACGGGCGGTTGTGGTGGTCTGGGTGCCCGGCGGGCCGAACTTCGTGATCGAGATCGACTCCGCGCCGAACCCGGCCTCCGTCGAGAAGCTCGTCTTCCCCCGCGACACCGGCGCCTTCCCGCTGTGGGTCCGCTTCGGCAAGGGCGACATCGAGAAGATCGACGGCGTGATGGTCCTCGACATCCGCGACACCGTTCGGGGTGTGAGCGAGGCCGAAATCGCCAGGTGAGCGTGTCGCTAGAGTCGACGACGCGGGGCCGAAGCCACCTCTTATGGCTTCGGCCCCGCGTCGTCGACATACCCCTCAGCGTTCTCCGTACCGCCTTCCGGCCAGCGGCTGCCCGCGCGGTAGTGGAACCGCGAACAAGCTGCGGGTTCCCATCGCGTGAGTCGGGCGACGGCTCAGCCTGAATGATTGGGGGCGGTCAGTCGCGGAGCCCGCGGCATGCGCCAACCGAGCAGGGGCGCAGTCCTCTCGCCTTCGCCTCTCCTTCCAGCAACTTCTTGAACGTGTTCGGCCTCCTGCCCCGGCCGCTCACCCGCCCGCATTCCGGGCCCACGTGGTAGGCCCGCAGCGGTTCGCCGACGGATGTCCTGACCCAGACCTCACGGTCGTCCCACCTGGAGAGAAGGTCACACTCACGCTGTTCCAGAGCCTGCCGCTGGCGCGGCAACGGGTCGAGCGCCTCCTTGAGCTTGTCCTCCGCCCACTTATGCCAGCGGATCGGGTAGGTCTCGTCCTCTTTTTCGTCACTCCATTGCCGGTACCGGGTGGCATCGGCAAGGAGACTCTCTACAGCATCCGCGCGCTGCTGCTCGTAGGTGCTCCGCTGCTGGAGCAGTTCCTGAAGGCGCTGGTTGCGAACGGTATTAGACACGTCAGTCACCAAAGTTCCCCCCTCTCGCTGTCAGCCGCAGACGATCTCGCGGATCTGCCGGAGCTGTTCCTGGGCCTGGGAGCTGCTCAGGGAGCGCAGAGTGTCGTCTCCCCGGTCGCTGGGCTCCAGGACGGACTTCACCACGTCGGCGACCGGGCTGCCGAGCAGATAGAGCCGGACCGGCTCCTCCTGGTAGGCCGGCAGCTCGCTGGGGATGTGGCCGAGCCCGTGGGAGGCCAGCTCGCGGCTGATCGCGTCGCGCACATGCACGCCGAGGCGTCCGGCGCCATGGATGGTTTTCAGCTGCCACATCTGAGAGCGGAAAAGTCCGTCGTTCTCAATTACGGCCTGCCGCAATTCCTCGTAACTGTCCATAAGTTTGGAGCTCCCAAGATTAATCCAGAAAGACTACTAATCATTGAGGGTAGAAGATGGCAACCAGTCACCGCAAGGTCCAGGGGGAGTGAAGACGGCTCTGCCGCAGTAAATGCCGGATTTACTGCGGCAGGGCCCCTACGGTGATCACCGCGACCTGCGGCGGGCTGCTTCGGCCGCCCGGGCGAGATGTACGCATTTACTGCGGCAGGACTGGAAGGGTGGGACGGACGTGACGATCGAACCGGTGACCGAGTCCGGGACCGGGGGCGCGCTCTGGCTGCCGCGCGCCTGGGTGGTGCCCCTGTCCGCCCCGCCCTCGTCGTACACCGCGGCGGTCGAGCGGTACCTCACCGGCGCGGGCATCGCGAAGTCCTCCGCACGGATCTACCGGATCTCGCTCACGACATGGGGGTGGATGCTCGCCGGCGAACCCGCGCCGACCGGACCCGCCCGCCGGGGCGCGAAGCCGCCCGTCTTCCCCGTCGCCATGATCGACGACCCGACGCTGCCGGAGGTCCTGGCTGAACTGGCGGCGGCGCGGGCGGACGCGATGGACGCCGACACCGTCAACCGGGAACTGTCCATCGCACGCAAGGCGATCGGCTGGTGGCAGCGCCAGGGCTGGATCGACGGGGACCCGACGATCGGCATCGAGCGGCGGCCGACACCGCCGGACCGCACCAAGTCCCTGGCCGAGAACCAGATCGCCGCCCTGTGGCGCCTGGACGTCGGGCTCAGAGAGAAGACGTTCTGGAAGCTCCTCTACGAAAGTGCCGCACGGGCAGATGAGGTGCTGTGCCTGAACGTGGAAGACCTGTACCCGCAGGACAAGCGCGGCAGGATCACCGCCAAGGGCGGCGCGACCGAGTGGATTCACTGGCAGTCCGGCACCGCCCAGCTCCTGCCCCGCCTCATCGCCCGCCGCACCCGCGGCCCGTTGTTCCTCACCGACCGCAAGGCCCCGGCCGGAACGCCGACCCTCGACGTGTGCCCCGAGACCGGCCGGGCCCGGCTCTCCTACCGCCGGGCAGAAGAGATCTTCGAGGAGAACACCCGGCTGCTGGCCAACCCTCTCGCCTCACCCGAGGACATCGAGGACCTGGACGGCTTCACGCTGCACCGCCTACGCCACAGCGCCCTGACACACGACGCGGAGGGCGGCACCTCCACCCCCATGCTGCTGGCCCGCTCCCGGCACGCCTCCGTCCGCTCACTGGAGCGATACGCCCGTCCCGGCGTCGACGCGGTCGCCCGCCACGTCGCCGAACGCGACCCGGCAGCGCGTCGCCGAAGGTGAACCTCGTAAACCCGCTGGCAGGTTACGCGCTGCTCGTGCATGAACTGGGACGACGGGTTCACTGAGATGCGGAACAAGCCGGTGACCGCAGAGTGTGCGGCACCGGCTTGTCCCGCAGGCCGTGCGCCAACACGGTGCCTGCATGGTGCGTCCCAGTCCTGTGGTTGGAGCCAGCAGCCAGGGTGACGCTGAGGGACACCGTGGAGGTGTCTCATCGCATTCCTGCCCAGGATTGCCGCCCGCGCGGGTGAGTAGCAAGGCAGACAGGGGTAGCCGCACCAAGTTGGTTGAGGTGTGGCGGAATCAGCTCCTCGATCGGGGACGGCTACCAGGTGGGCGGCGTGATCGTCTCTCGTGGCGTGACCGGCCGAGGTGACCGACAGCCGCCGGTTCAGAGCAAGTTGTCAACCTGGAACCTTGGAAGCCTATGGCGGAATCGGCGCCAGCGGTGTCCGCCGACTGGGGCGATGGGCCAGATGGCTGACAAGATGGCGACAGCTTCCGGACACACCAGGGCGACGCCAAGCGCCTGTTGCTCGGAACTGGTTGGAGCCAGAACACCGGCTGGTCGGCACCTTGTTGGCCGACCGCGCATTCATCGAGGTGACCATGAGTCAGCATCGCAAGACGGCCTTGGCGTGCCCGCGCGGCACGCAGCCACCCCACAGGGCAGCGTCGCCTTCGTCCGTTCCGAAGGCGTCCGGCCGGGGGCCCGTGGCCATCGTCACGGTGGTCTTCGCCGCAGCCGTACTTCTGCGCCTGGTCGGCACGCCTGTGGACGAGGAGCTCGTCCTGCTGGCCGTCACGGGGCTGACCGCCTCATTCGTGGTGGCGGTGGACAACAGAAGGGTTTCCGCACGCGCCTTGGCCAAGAAGGTCAGCAAGCTGGTCGAGGACGAGTGAGCACGACCGTGGGGCGGAGAGAGAACCCGGTCGTGCGGGACATTGCGGAGGTCGGCACGCTGGCCGACTTCCAGCGAGAATGGAGGCTCAAGTCGGGGCTGTCGTACGACCAACTCGCCAAGGCCACCGGTGAGTCGGCAACCACGCTGCGCAGGGCCGCCTCGGGCGCGTGCGTACCTCCCCGGAAAGTGCTGCTCGCCGCGATCACCGTGTGCGGCGGGCCGACCGAGCACGCCATCTACTTGTGGAAACAGGCCCGGTACCACCATCGCTTAGTGGATAAGCCGCGCAAACCAGGGCCGCCGGCCGATCTGGTGCACGACAAATTCGGTATGAGAGCCGCGCTGGTCGAGCTGTACGAGAAGGCCGGCGCGCCCACCCTGGCGGAGATGCATGAGCGTGCGGGGGGACGTCATGGCAAGCTCCCCCCCTCCACGGCGCACCGCATCGCCAACGGGGAGGCCGTGCCGGCCACCCTGGCCCAGTTCGAGGCGTACCTCGACGCGGTTGAGGTACGGAAGCCTGCTCAACGGGGCCTCTGGGTGCAGGCATGGCACCGGGTACAAAACAACGGTCCGGCTTCGCTGCCGAGCCCGCGTTCCTGGTCGCCCAACTGGATCTTCACCGCTAGTCAGATACCGAACTTCCTGATCAGGCTGTATGAGTCGGTCGGCTCCCCGGCTTCGTTGGAGATGAAGATGCGCACGGGGAGCAGGCTGGACCCCAGAACAGCCCGGCGTATTCTGGCCGGCCATATGCCACCCGATATCGGCGCGTTTACGGCTTTCCTGGACGCATGCGGGGTGAAGCCCAAGGCGCGCACCCCGTGGCTGGATGCCTGGCGTCGGACCCGCGCAGAGCGAATGACGCGAGCCAGCTGAGCCTGCCGCTGGGGACGAGGGGCGCCTCCCGTAGCCCCTGCCGGCCCAACCGAACATCACGGTGAGCTACAGGCACGTGGGATGCCGCTCGGTAGTGGCATCCAACTGCACCTCAAGATCATCCCGTGGCCCCTTTTGGCGGCCTCAGACGCTGGGCGTGTCGCCGTTACAGCTAGTTTCGTCATAGTGCGGACACTGCGCACTAAGTGACGCTATGTTGCACAGGAGCAGGCACCATCAGCGACGAAAGGTCCACTGCCATGTCTCGCCTCAACCTCACCCACCTGGGCCTCACTGCCGCCCAGAACATCCAAACCGCCGACAAAGTCCGTCGTGACCCGGCTGTCGTCAAGGCGGCCAAGCAGTTCGCGGAAGACGGAGCCCAGGCCTTCCGCTCCGGTGGCGCGCTAGTACGTGAGATTCAGTCCTCCTGGCGTCGTCACAGCCCGCTGACCGACGGGACCCGAACAGGTGAATGATTTCAGCGCAGAAGCAATGGGCCTTGTGATCCGAGAACACCGGCAGGCCCAGAGACCCCCGATGACCCAGGAAGAGTTGGCTGAGCAGGCTGAATACGGGAAGGGTGGCGCGGTCTCGATCTCCCGGATCGAGCGCGGGCTCGTAAGCCCTGGGGAGCACCGTCTGGCCGCCATCGCCCTCGCCCTCCAACTGACACCTGCACAACTCAAGCAGGGGGCAGAGGACCTAACCAGGTCTCTCGCTCGTCAGCGGGGCCAGCGGCCGGTGAAGTTGCGCGACCAGGTCGCGGAGACGAAAAGACGTCACGCCGAGATCGTCGAGAAGGTAGCCCAGCGGTCGAAGATCACCCAAGAACTTGGGGAAGCCTTCAACCATGTCCACGATGTTGCCCGCGACAAGTTTTTCCTGAGGTTCGTGGGGCTGGCCGAGAGCATCAGCGGGGCGCCCGAGCCAGAGAGGCCAAGTGAGGAAGAGATCGAGAGCGCGGGCGAGCTCCCTACTGCGATACGAATCGATGCCATGTCCGTCGGAATCGCCAACGCGATCCGCGATGCCGCCGCTGGAGCCGCTGTAGGTGCGGTCGGGGCAGCAGCCGGCGGCGCCGCGGCCTACGGTGCGTTCACTGCAGCCGCGCTGTTCGGGACCGCCTCCACTGGAACAGCTATTTCGACGCTGTCCGGGGTTGCCGCGACGAACGCAACTCTGGCCTTCCTGGGAGGAGGCACGCTGGCTGCAGGCGGTGCGGGTATGGCGGGTGGAACTCTCCTGCTCACAGGCATGGTTGCTGCCCCGGCGGCAGCGCTGGCGGCCGCCGGCTTCTACGTCTTGAGGCAGCGCCGGAACAAGAAGGAGGAGGAGCGTCTCCGAACCCAGGTCGAGGCTGCAGGGGCGGCTCTGGATCAGTCGCAGCAAGGCTTCGACGCGATGATCGACGTACTACATCGCGCCACGGACATCATGGAGTACGTCAGCGTCCACGGCACCCACGCCCTCGAGAAGTGGAAGGTAAGCCTGCCGCCGGAGCCCCGGGATTGGGAATTGCTCGGCCAGGAGGGACAGGAACGGTACAAGGAGTTCCTTACCGTGGCGGGCTGCCTCCTCGCCGTGAGCAGCATCAACGTCAGTGCTCTCCTCACGGCAAAGCCCGACGCTTTGCGCGAGATGAACAAGGCCATCGACGAGACGTTGCGGTACACGGACAAGACCATCAAGTCGATCGTCTGAGTACCAAAGTCGTTGTCACGCGCAGACCTGGTAGGGCTTGGGTCAGTAATGGACAAGCAGTCTGGCGGCTGGATCAAGCCTGCGTCCCGGAGCGGCCACTGGATAAGCATCTGGCCGAGGCGCCGCGCCTCGCGAGGTTCCGTCAGGTCCGCATCCGCAGTTTGAGGGCAGCTTCGCGGACCTTCTCGTCGGCCATGGCTATAAGCCGTTTCCGAGTGCCGTGGGTCTGGAAGTCTGCCTGCGACTTGACCAGGAGGGAGTCCGCCCTCTGTGCCAGCTTGTGTGCTGCTTTCAGTGCCTTGATGCGGTCCTTGGTCTGCCGGTTGGACGGCAGCGCATCAAGCTCATTCGTGTACGAGCGGACGCGGGTGATCAGCCGAAGCACAGTCTGCCGCTGGGCTTCCAGCTCGGCGGCGCGCTGGCTCGCGCGTGAGTTAGGCACCTGGCGGCGCCCCGAAGCTGCCTGGTTCCGACTGGAGATCGTCTGGCTCCACCCGGCAGCCGGAGCCCGGCCAGAAGACAGGTGAGCGGCTGCTGTGTTCAACGGAGTGATGTGGCCGAGTTCCGTGATGGAGAAGAGCGCGACCCTTCTCTCGTCGGCAAATTGCTGAGCGCTTTTCGTATAGCCGCCGGACGCGTAGAACAGCAAGTGCTGGTGGGAGTCCGCCACGCCCCGCAGTTCTCGGACGAAGCCGACACCGGTCGGCTGACTGTAGTGCTTCACCTGGGCTATGGCGCCGCTGGCGATCACGTCAATGCCCCCGTCCGCACCAGCACCCGTCACCCGCGCATCAGTGAAGCCGAGACTGCGCATGTGGTCTACGGCGGCATGCTCGGCGTCCTGCCATGTCCGGATGGTTCTTGCGCGGAACACCCTCTCCTGCGAGCCAGCGCTTGCACTCGCATTCGGAGGCATGAATGCCTGACTGGCCGCCGCCCCTCGTGCTCCGGGTGTCCCAGAGGCATCACGGTCCTCCTGCGCGACATGCAGAGGAGCAGTATGGGTGTTGACATCGCCTCGCTGGCCGGCGTTGACCAAAGCACGGGCCACGGCCCCGGATAGAAGCTTGAGCTCTACCGCCCCTCCGGGGCTGGCAAGCACGATTGTTCCATGAACCGGGAATGACTCCTTCAGGACAGTAAGGGGGCGGCGTAGTTCCATGTACGTCACCTTGAAAGTGCCTCGCCATAGGAGAAGACGCTGGCCAGTTAGTGCGCCCTGAAACCGAAGAGCGGTAAACAGAAGGCCAACCTGCTCATCGGGCGCCAACTGCATCAACAATTGGTCAGCCTGCGGCGAGCCGGCCACCCAGCCGCTGCCGCGGACAGCAGCGGAGGTGCGCGGATCATGGCGGATACTTGACACCACGCTATCTTGCATCAACTCTCCGCGCGGGACGTAGGTCCCGAGCTCGGATGGTGTCCCGCCGAGTGGTAGCAGCGATCATCTCTGCTGCCCCGTCTGCGCCACGGTGCTCGTCGGCAACCTGCCCGTGAGCGGCAAGATCGGCCCGTTACACCGCTGTGCGGGGCATGACCCCGACTCGGGTTAGCCGATTGCTTGTTACTGTCCCACGTTCCTAGCGTCGTTACTCGGCGAGCCCCTGTCTTTGCCGAAACTTCGGATCGGCCACACCGCGTCCAGCGGCTCACCTGCCACTGCGCGACCCCAACACCACCGATGTGGATCGACGACGACTGGCTCAAGCTGACGCGTGAGGTCCTCGTCGTCACCTTCCACGAGCCGGACGCTGACCCGGCCGCCTGCCGGTGGACCGCCCTTCGCAACCAAGCGCACGGACTCGACGTCGTCGCCACCTTCATCCGCCATGACGGCTGCTGGGCCCGGCTGCACAACAACGCCTACCTCGCCCGTTCCGTCTGCACGAACTTCGCTCAGGACGAGCCGGGGTGACCTCAGCCGTCTACCACCCATCTCCGGCCAGGCCAAATCGCGGATTCGACGGATCCTCTCTCCCCGACGGCCCGACCACCCGGGCTCCCCTTCACCACTCCCCTTCGAGGTAGACGCCGTGATCGCCCACCTGCAGCGTGCCAGCCATACCGCCGGCCTCCTTGAGTACCTGTACGGGCCAGGCGAGCGCGGCAACCACACCAACCCCCGCCTGATCGCGGGGGACGGCCACGGTGCCCCGATCGAGAGGCTCACCCAGACCGACGCACCGGCGTACCTGGCCCACGCCCTCGACGCACCCGTCGAGCGCCTCGGGACCCGAGCTCCCGAGCGGCCGGTGTGGGTCTGCTCGGTCCGCTCCGATCCCCGGCACCCCGACCCGACCGACGCGCAGTGGGCCGAGGTGGCCCGCCGGATCGTGGCGGCCACCGGCATCGCCCCGGGGGGCGATCCGGACGCCTGCCGGTGGATCGCCGTGCGCAACCAGCCCCGGCAAGTGCACGTCGTGGCAACCCTCGCCCGCGAGGACGGCAGCCTCCACAACACCTACCGCGACGCCTTCCGTCTCCAGACCGAGTGCCACCACATCGCTACCGAACTCGGCCACCTGCCCCCGGCCCCGCGCCCGACACCCCGCGCCCAGGAGGCCCACGTGCCTGCCCCCTACATCACCATCAGCGCAGAGCCCAGCGGCAGCGTCTCGGCGAAGGGCGCCAGCGACGACCTGTCCACCACGCTCCTCAAGCACGCCGGTTTCCAGCAGATCGAGGACTGGTACGGCCGCCGCCACCGCTTGGCGACCACCACCCCGCAGGCTGAGCGCGTCGCCATCGCGTCCCACGCAGCCGAGATGCTCCGCGCCGCCCGGTACAGCGTCGATCTGGACCCCGACCTCGACACGAGCCGGTTGACCAGCCCGGCCAACCCTCTCGGGCTCTACACCGCCGGAGCCGAAGTCCTCCGGCTGACCGACCAGATCAGGGCCGCCGAGAACGGTGCAGGCCTTGCCCAAGCGGTAGATCACCTCCTTCATCCCGAGCACGGCGTCCTGGAACGCCTCCGGGAAGTTTTGGAGACGGCAGGCGAACAGATCACCGACCTCGACGACGAGGCGTACGCGCTCGCCGACCGGTTCGGCTACGCCGCGGAGTTCGTCAGCGCGGCGCAATCAGAACTCGTCGGAGCGGCACGCGAACTGCACCGTGTCAACGACTCGCGCCAGGACCACACCGGGGCACAGACGGAGTCCCCAGCCCCGCCCGACGCACGAAACGCGGCTCTCGCCACGTCACCCGCGGCGGACAGGGCCAAGGCGTCTTCGGCGCTCGGAACTCCGTCTCCGGAGGTCGGTACAGCCGTAGGTGCGCCGCAGGTCACAAGCCCTCGGATCCGTTAGACCGGCCAAGGCCCGAGGGATCTGTCCAGCCCACCCGGCACCGACCCAACACCCCGCCCAAGGAGGAACAGTGCCCGAGTTCTACCCGAGCATCGGCGAGGCCGTAGGCGCCGCGATGCAGCACAACATCCGGCTTGCCTACGGCGGCAAGGCGCCCGGCTCCGACGCGCCCCTGCAGGCCCGACACCTGCCCCACCCGTCGGCCGACCCGTACTTCGTCCCGGGGGTGATCGCCCAGCTCACGGAGACAGCGACTCCCCATGAGGTCGCCGGAATCATCGAGGAGGTCAACGGAACGCTCGGGGCCCTCCCCCAACTGACCGAACTCGTGGCCGCAGCGGCCGACTGGACCCGAGCCCGGCTGACCTTCGAGAACCCGCACCACAACCCGACCTTCGAGACGTGGACACGGCTGGCCGGCGCCACCCGCATGCTGCGGGACGTCCAGGAGGAACTGGTGGTCGCCGAGGACATGATCGGCGCGTGCCCTGTGCAACTCAGCGACCCCAAGTACCGCGACGAGGTGCCCGCCCTGCGGACCAGGGAGCCGCTCAGCGATGTCCTCGGCGACGACGCGGTCGCGGACAACGAGCCGCCCGCCACCCAGAACCCGGAAGCGGACCGATGCCAAGCCACCCGCGCCTCCTCCCCACACGCCGGCACCCAGCGGACCGCGCCCTCCGCCGACGCGACATCCGAACCACCCACCAGCGCCTCACCGCCCCGGTCGCCACGCACCCGATGACCTCGGCCTGACTTCGACCGCCGCCCCCTTCCCGGAGCAGGAGCTGCCCCGATGACCACCAGAAGAGCGCCGCGCGCCCCGCCTCGCCTTGTCCGCCCTCCCTCCTTGGACCCGCCATGCCCGCACCGCGTACCAGCGCGCCCTCAACCACCACCGGCTCCGACGCGCTCATCTACCTCCTGTTCGGCGTCCTCAGCGTCGGCATCGCCTTCAGCTCCCTCGCCTGGCTGACAGGCAACCTCACCAACTCTTTCGTCGGCACCGGCCCTTGGGCGCCGTTCGAGGCCACCGACGCGCTGTTGCACCCCGACGTGCTGTGGCCGCACCTGAGCCCCACAGCTCTGCTGGTCGGCGCGCGGCTCGTCCCCGCGCTGCTCTCCGTCTGCCTCACCGTCACCGGCCTGGTTGTGTGGCTGCGGCTGCGCGGCGGTGCGAAGAACGGCCTCGCCCGTAGGCGGGATCTCGCCCCTCTGATGAACAAGGAGATCGCCGCCAAGGCGAAAAGCCTGCGGCCGAGCCTGTCCGGCCTCAAACCGAAGGAGATCGCTCGCGCCGACCGCGGGATCCTCGTCGGCACGCACTCCCCGGGCCGGGCCGAGGTCCGCGCCTCCTGGGAGGACGTGATCGTCGCGATCATGGCCCCGCGCTCCGGCAAGACGTCCGGGCTGGCGATCCCCGCGATCCTCGCCGCTCCCGGCCCGGTACTGCTGACCTCGAACAAGGCGGCGAACGACGCCTTCACCGTGACGGTGGACGCCCGCGCCGAGGTCGGCACGATCTGGACGCTCGACCCGCAGCAGATCGCCCACCACCCGCGCGAGATGTGGTGGGACATCCTGGCCGACGCCCGCGACCTGGCCGGGGCGAAACGTCTTGCCGGGCACTTCGTCGCCGCCAGCGTCGACGAGTCCAGCGGCGCCGACTTCTGGTCCACCGCCGCGAGCAACACACTGGGCGCACTGTTCCTGGCCGCCGCAAGCCACCGGCGCCCGATCACCGATGTCCTGGCCTGGCTCGCCTCCCCCGCCGACCGCACTCCGGTGGACCTGCTCACCGACGCCGGCCACGAGGCGGTCGCCGCCCAGCTCCAGGGCACCGTCAGCGGGGCCACGGAAACGCGGGACGGCATCTACGAGACCGCGCGGCAGTACGCGAGCTGCCTGCTCGACCCGGACATCGCCGCCTGGGTCACACCCGACAGGCGCCTTCCCGAGTTCAAGCCCTCCGCGTTCGCCACCTCCCGCGACACGTTGTACCTGCTCAGCAAGGACGGCGGCGGCTCGGCGTCGGCGATCATCGCGGCGGCGGCCGACGCGGTGATGCGCGCGGCCGTGGTCGTCGCCGAGCGCTCCGGCGGGCGGCTCGACCCGCCTGCCCTGTGCGTCCTCGACGAGGCCGCCAACGTGTGCAAGATCTCCGATCTCCCCGACCTGTACAGCCACCTGGGCTCACGGGGCGTGATCCCGATGACGATCCTGCAGTCCTACCGGCAGGGCCAGCGGTGCTGGGGCGAGGCCGGCATGGACGCACTGTGGAGCGCCGCCACGGTCAAGATCGTCGGCTCCGGAATCGACGACATCGACTTCGCCGACAAGCTGAGCCGCGCGATCGGGGAGCACGAGGTACGGACCGTCTCCGTCTCCCACTCCGACAGCGGCAAGTCGACCTCCGTGTCCATGCGCACCGAGCGGATCCTCGCCCCCGACGCGATCCGTGCGCTGCCCAAGGGCAAGGCACTCCTCCTAGCCACCGGCCTACGCATCGCGCTGCTCGACCTCAAGCCCTGGTACAAGGAGCCGTCGGCGAAGACCATCGCGCCTGCCTCCGCCGCCGCCACGGCCACCATCACCGACCGCGCACTCGCGAAGGCGAACACCTCCGGCTTCGAGCGGGCGGCATGAGCGGGGTCTGGGACGTCCCCGCCGCCGAACGCGTCGCCGCCCTCCGGCGCGAAGCGGCCCACCACCCCGAGTCCGGAGCGCGGGAACTGTCGGATCTGGAACTCCTCAACCGGGCCTACGAGTCCGTCGTCCGCGACCGGATCGACACCCACGACGCCTACATGCGCCTGCTCACCGATCTACGCCACCACGACGACCAGGTCCGCGCCGGGGCCGTGGCCGGCTTCCGCCCCCAGATCGACCGCATCGCCCGCCACGTCGTCAACGAACACCTCAAGCCCTACTGGCAGTTGGTCCACCGCGTCGAGCACCTGTCGGAACGGCTCTCCGCCGGGGACATCAAATCGCTGCGGTCCCAGGCGGCGTCGGTGCGGCACTGGCTACGCCAGGACGGGCCCGCCGAGGACCGGCTCGACCCCGGCGACGCCCGGGAACACCTCAGCGCCCTGCGCACCGTCCTCGCCGCGCTCAAGGGACGCCGGGACGTCTCCACGGACGACGCGCTGCGGCTCATGGACGCGGCTCTCAACGATGGACCGCTGCTCGACCTGTTCGAGGTCGGCACACCCGAACCGCTGCCCGAGCCCGCCCCACCCGCCTTCGTCGGCCCCGGCTGGACAGTCCACGCCCACATGTGGACCTACCAGCCGGCACCCGACGACGGCTTCGTCACCGCCGTCCGGCTCGGCGACGAATGGCGTATCGACCTGTGGTCCCCCGCCGGCCCCCTCCTCGCCCGCGGCACCGCACCCGAGAACGACGTCGCCGCCCTCGCCGAAGCCCTCGTCGCCCGGGCGCCGGCCTGGACCGCGGACCGCTCCGACTACGCCTGGCGCCGCTTCACCGACACCGCCGACGCCCTCCGGCACACCGACGACACCTCCCCACGAGTCCGAGCCGCCACCACACGCACCACGACACCCCACCGCCCCACACCGCACACCCCACCGCCCACCACGTCGTCCCTCCCGGCGTCCGCGCAGACGGCTCTCGACCGCGGCCGTCGCCGCTGACGGATGGCACGCCGCTGCTCGGCCAGGCGTATCCGCACTGCAGTCGCCGGCCTCTGGACCAGGCACCGATCGACCGGGTCACCGCCCACGAGTGGTCCGGACGTCAGGGCGACATCTTCGACGCGCTCGCGGACGCCGAACCGGAGAACGGCGATCCGGACGGCTGCCTGCCCTGGTCCTGCCGCTCCGGCACCCCCGTCCAGGCCGACGTCGACCTCACGGCCTGCCCCTCCCCTCTACCTGCTCAGGAGTCCCCTCGTGTCCTCGCGCACTCCGTCCCCTCCTCCGACGCGTTCCGAACGCCTCGCCCGGTCACCGGTCGTCCGACGCGGTGGCCGGTGGTGGCTGGTCACCGGTTCCGAATCGATCCTCACCACAGACCCGACGTTCACCAGCGAGCTGGACCGCTTCGCCGACGCGATGACCGCCGCCGACCAGGCCGTCGCCGGTCTCCACTCGCAGCAGGACGACCCGCCGACTCGCCGCCCCGGGCGGCGGCGATGAACCCGCTGCTGAGTGCCGAGCAGGCGGTGCTCGGCGCGGTGCTGCTCGACCCCGGCCAGCTCGCGCACCTGGACTGGCTCGCTCCCGATCACTTCTACCGGCCCATCCACCAGGCGCTGTTCGCCGCCTTGCGCAAGCTCCGGACCGAGAACCATCCCGCCGTGGCGACCGGAGGACGCGTGCCGCTGTCCTGGGTGACGGACGCCGTCGCGGAGGCCAGCAACCATGTCCGGGGGCTGACCGTGGTGTATCCCCACACCCTGATCTCGGCCTGCCCGCGGCCCGAGCACGCCCCGGTGTACGGCCGGATGGTGCTGGAGGGAGCGATCCACCGCAGCGTGACCGCGCACGCGATCCGCCTTCACCAGGCAGCCCGCGCCGACGCCCTCCAAGGTGAGGTGGAAGGAGCGCTGCACCATGCGGACGTCCTGGCCGGGGTGCTCGAAGACCTCGCGCGCCGCTGGGGGTCCGAACCGCGCCCGGCCGCCCCGGCGACACCGCCGCCCACAGATCCCGTTGCGCCGCCGTCGGTACGAGCGGAACAGGTCGCCGAGGACGAGCAGATCCTGCTGGCGGTCCTGGTCGAGCGGCCGAAGGCGATGGACGAAGTCGTCGACTGGCTGCGACCCGGCGACTTCGCCGACCCCGCCCACGGCCAGCTCTACCGCTGCCTGGGAGCGCTGCACCACCGCGGCGAACCCATCGACCGGATCACCGTGCTGTGGGAAGCCCAGCGGCGCGGTCTGCTCGCCGACGGCACGCTGACCACCGAACAGCTCACCGCCATCTACGACGGCGTCGGCCCCGGCAGCGCCGAGCGGCTCGGCGAGCAGATCATGCGTTCCTCCGTCGCCCGTACGGCCGCCGCCTCCGCCCGCGCCATCCGCGCCCTGGCCGAGAACGAGACCCTGGCCCCTGGACGGCTCATCAGCCACGCCCTGCACGCGCTCGGGCCGCTCGACAACGTGCGTGCCCGCTGGCAAGCCGCGAACGGCCACCCCGCTCCGGCGCCGCCCCCCGCGCCGCCGACCGACGGGCCCCCGGCTGCGCAGGTCCACGCCGCCCTCGCCCGCAGCACGGCGCGACCGGCCGCACGGCCCTCGGAATGCCCGGGCTCTGCCTCCACATCATCAGCCTCACGACCACCCTCGCGCACCCACGGCTGAGCCGTCCTCACCCACCCACCAATCCAGCCCATCCGACCGTCCCCACCTTGGAACGCCCCGTGGACAACACCCCACTCTCCGACGCCCTGGCCCTGCGCGCCAGTGCCTTCGCCTTCGACGCCCAGCGCGGCAAGCTGCCGGTGCCGGGAGACCCCCACCGCTCACCCGATGTCGTCGCCGTCGCACGCCAGATCTCCGAGCTCGGAAAGCTGGTCACCGATCTGGGCGACGAGGTCCTCTTCCGTGCCGCCGACAAGGACCAGGCGCGCCACACCGCTCGTGTGATCACCAACTTCGCCGCCGCCATAGAGCCCGCGGGCGAAGCGGCTTCCGCCCTGGGAGCGGTGGCCCACCAGCTCGCCTTCCTGAACCAGACCGAGAGTCTGCTCGACCAGCCCGACGCCAGGGATGCCCGGGAGGCAGCAGTACGGGTGATGGAGGAAGCACTCGCCACCGCCGACGCTGCCCTGCACCACGGGGCCAACTCCCTGCACGCCGCATCGGCAACGGTCTCTCCCCCGTCCGCGCGACTTCAGGCTGCCCGCAGCCGGTCCGCGACCACCGCGCATTCTCCGGGGCCTCTGCCGCCCGGCGTCACCACGGCGGTGGCGGCCCCCTCGGACCGAATCACACGTGGCCGGTGACATGGAACCCACCACCGCGCGAATGCCGTTGATCGGCTCGCTCTGCTCGGGTTACGGCGGTCTGGACCTCGGGGTCCAGGCCGCGCTCGGCGGCACCCTGGCCTGGCACGCCGAGATCAACCCCGACGCAGCGCGCATCCTGGCCCGGCACTGGCCCGGCGTGCCCAATCTGCAGGACATCACCGCCGTCAACTGGGCCGATGTGCCTCGGGTGTGCGTCCTGACGGCCGGTTTCCCCTGTCAAAGACGTCTCCGTCGCCGGCCGCCGGGCCGGACTCAACCCCCACACCCGCTCGGGGCTGTGGCTGCACGTCGCCCGTGCGGTCGAAGCCCTCCGCCCCTGCTTGGTGGTGATCGAGAATGTCCGAGGTCTCCTCACCTCGCCCGCCGGTTCCCCTGGCGACGTGGAATTCTGCCCGTGGTGTCTGGGAGACGACCCAACCCAGCCTCCTGTGCGGGCACTTGGTGCCGTACTCGGCTCCCTGGCCGATATCCGGTACGACGCGAGGTGGCTCGTGCTTCGTGCCTCCGACGTCGGAGCACCCCATCGTCGAGAGCGCACCTTCCTCACCGCCTGGCCCGCCGAGCACGCTGCTCAAGACCCCGACGAGCAACATCGGCAAGAACGGCGGCTCCCAGCACCCGTCGAAGAGGAAGAGCGGCGGCCACGGCCCGAACCTGGCCGACGAGGTGGAGTGGCTGCTGCCCACGCCGAAGGCGTCGGACGGGACCAAGGGCTCGCCGAACCAGCGGCACGGCAACGGGGACATGACGCTGCCGAGCGCGGCAGCGTCGCTGCTGCCCACCCCGAGGGCGAGCGACACCGGCACACCGGGCCGCCGTCCGGACAAGGGCTGGCGTCCGCCCCTGTCGGCGGCAGTCCTGCCGCTGTGGGCGGAGGCGGCCCCGGAAGCGGAGGTACCGACGGGCGATGGGGAGCGTACGCCGCCGCCATCGCCCGATGGGAGAACCTCACCCGCGCCGTGCCGCCGCCCACCGACGCCGCAGGACGGCTGCGCGCCGACTTCGTGGAGTGGATGCAGGGCCTGGCCCCCGGCTGGGTGACCGCCACCCCGGGACTCGGCCGACCGGCTCAGCTCACCGCGCTCGGCAATGGCGTGGTCCCCCAACAGGCCGCCCGAGCCGTGCAGTTGCTGGCACCTCCCTTCCCGGGCTGCCCCCGCTGCACCGCGCCGTAGCGCCCCACTACCCGGTTTCCCCGGCCGCGCCAAATCGCGGATTCTCCGCATCCTCCTGTCCATGCCGACCTGCGAAGGGAGCACCGCCGTGACCTCCAGAAGAGCGCGCCGCACTTCGCCCCCGCCCTGCTCGCTCACTCCCTTGGATCCGCCATGTCCGACCCCAGCAAGGCCACCCCCGAGCCCGAGCCGTTCCGCGTTCCCGACGGCGACCTCGACGATCTCGCCAGCACCCTCGCCAAGACCATGGCGGAGGTACGCCAGCACGGCGTCATCCTCGACCGCCTCGGCTCCGAGCCCGTCTCCACCCCTCAACCCACCGCGGACATCTCCACCGCAGGCGCTGCCGGCGCAGACAAGGCCGCCGCCCCGGCCTCGGTGTTCATCCTCGCCCTGGGCGGCGAGGCGTACGCCGTCGAGCTGGCCGCGCTCAGCGACTGGGTGAACCACCTGTTCCTGCCCGTCTACGGACGGGAGATCAGCACCACCCGACCGTGGTGCGACCAGTGGCACGAGCACCCCGAGGCCGTTGCCCGGCTGCACGCGCTCTGGCTCGCGTGGCAGCAGCTCACCGACGCCGAGGCCGGCCTGTCCGGTCCCTCGACGTGGCACCGCGACCACCTCGACCAGGCTCTGGTTCATCTCCGTGCCCCCGACGGCCCCTTCGCCGCATGCACGACGAGCCCGACCCGGCCCAACCACCGCGTGCTGGCCACCCCGGCGCCCGAGCTGACGGGAGCCACCCAGTGATCGCCGACCCCGACTTCCGCCTCGCCGATTTCGAGCCTGCCGACGCCGCCTCCGAACTCGCCGAGAGCAGCATCTGGGCCGGAGACCTGACCGTGCTGGCCGAGCACCACACCACCCCGGAGGGGACGCACAGCTACCTCGTCGCCCACGACAGGTCGATGACCTGGGGCGTCCCCGGTGATCCGGCACTCGTTGCCATCAAGATCACGCGGGACCTACGCGAGCGCACGTTCACCTTCGAGACCGCGAACCACGCCAGCCTGCCGTTCGCCCAGAACTGGCTGATCGAGCGTGGCTGCCCGCCCGAGCGGATCGCCCAGGCCCAGGGGGACTTCCTGAAGCCCGCCGACGATCTCACCCTCTGGGTCGAGCGGCAGATCCGGGAGTCAGGCTCTCGTTACAAGGTCCTCGACAGCTGGACCTCGGACTTCGCCCCGTCCGAGACGTGGACGTTGACCCGTGACTCCAGCGCCGCTCAGGCACCGATTCGTGTCTTCCTCGAAGAGGGGAACCCCGACGCCCACACGTACACGATGCGCGAGGGCGCATTCGACGACGAGGCCGCCGCCCGCCACTGGCTGGAGCACCGCGGCAGTCCGCTGCCGCAACCTCCGGACTACCGCGGTGAGGCCGCCGCCCGGCTGACCCGCGCCGCCCTCACCCGGTCAGCGGGTGCCCCCGCGATCCCGAAAGCCGGCCTCGACACGGGCAACGCGCCGTCGGCAGGAACGGGTCAGCGCCCGACCCCCCGGAGGCCGATGTGAGCCGGGCCCGCTTCGCCTTCGCCGCCCATCCGGACGCCATCGCGGACCTGCGTCAACTGCCCGACGGCATCCGCGACCTGGCACTGCTGGAACTGCAGAACCTGGTCCACGGCAGCGACGACTGCCTGCCGCTGACCGGCCGCCTCGCGGGCTTCCACAAGGTCTACGTCGACCCGGCCGTCTCCTACCGGATGGTCATCCAGTTCCGCCCGGCCCCACCCACCTCGACCCACAAGCGCGAGATCTACCTCGTCGCGGCCGGTGCCCGGGAGGACTACGCGGTCTACCGCACGGCCCAGGTCCGCACCAACCGCACCGGCCTCAACGGGCACGAGGGCACCGACGCGGCGGCCGAGGCACGAGTCCAGGCGGCCCGGTCCCGGTCCCCCCACGCGATCGACCCGACCGCATCCCTCCCGGCCACCGCACCGGCGGCCGCCAGCCCCGCCGCCCCGGCCGCCTCCCGAAAGGCCTCGATGCGATGACCGCCGACCGTGCGTCCCTCGACCGCACCGAACTGGCCGGGCTGCTCACCGACGCCGCGCGGAGCGTCTCGGAGGTCCTTACGACCGAGTACCCCACCTCCGCCGGCCGCTCCTACCTGCATCCCGTCCTCGGCGCGCTGTCCGCCGGTCCCCGGGTGGTCCGCGAACTGAACGACCGGCTCGAAGGCTTCGTCGTCGAGGAGCCGCTGCCTTCCACCCCCGCCGGTCTGTTCACCCTGGCGTCCTACGCTTCCGCGCTCGGCTGGCTCACCGAGTCTCTCGCCGAGCTGACCGCCTCCGTGGACCAGATCTGCACGCGCGTCGGCATCCCGGCCGAGCCGCCGGACCCGGCCTTCACCGCGCCCTCGCCAACAGACCAGGACGACGAGTTCGACTTCGCGTTCAGCGCGCCGGAGCTGGCCGCCATCCGCACAGCCGCCGAGGCTGCCGACCTCAGCCCCGGCGAGTACGTCGAGGTGCTCTCTCGGTCCCTGCTCGCCGCCTCCCGGATCACCGACGCCTGCATGGAGATCTCCAGCGGCCTGCTCGAAGACGCCGCGTACGTCCTCGGCGAGGCAACCGACCACGTCCGGATCGGCGAGGGCCCCGGCAGCCTGCCCACCCTGGTGCGCTCCCTGCTCGCCCGGATGGACGCTGCCGAATGAACCCCCATGGCAGGGCGAAACGGCCCGGCGCGCACCTGGTCGCCGAGAAGTTCTGCGTCGAGGCCCCTTGGCGCTGAGCGACGACCGTCCACCCCGCGACCCGCGTTCCCCCGCCGGCCCGACCGCCAAGCCCTCCCGCTCCCGCTGAAATCCTCAGGAGGAAGACCCCCATGTCCACCGTGATCTACACCCGCCACCTGGTCGAGCACCGGTACGGCCGCCCGTTGGAGGACCTCCAGCGCCACAGCGCGCATGGCGGTTCGGGAGATCCCGTTCTGCCCATCGTGCTGCGGCGGCTCGACGGCCTGGCCACGACGACCGCTCGTGCCCGCGCCGCGCGCCGCAATCTCGACGCGGCCTGGCAGCGCTGCCGCTCCGGCGGACTCACCCTCGACGAACTCGTGCTGCGGTACGCGGCCGAAGTCGTGGACCTCGAACGCCGGGAGCAGTCGGAAGCCGAGGCAGTCTGGGACTTGCTGGACGTCCGCCTCCTCTTGGACCAGCCTGCCGCCCGCCGGCCTTCGGCCGCCCGGCGATCCAGCCCCGCGCCGGGCGATGAGGACCTCATAGCCGTAGCCCGCCAGGTCGCCGCCCGTCTGCCCCGGCTCAACCGCGAAGCTCTGCGCCAGGGCCTGCGCGCTCGCGGCATCCACGTCAGCAACCGCCGCCTCGGCACGGTGCTCCAGCGTCTCCGTGCCGAGCGCGACCTCCACTGATCCGCACCCCGCCGCCCGATTACCCTTCGCCATAACGGAGTTACCGCCATGTCCGCCTCCGCACGACCCGCAACCTCCCAGATCGGCTTCGTCGACGCCCAGCGCGTCGAGGAGGCACTGTCCCTGATAGCGCCGAAGTGGACCACCTGGTCGGCACAGACCCTGGCCCAGCGGGGCGGCCCCATGCGTGTGCGTGATGTCACCGCCCGCCTCCCCTTCGTCAGCGAGCAGTTCGTGGGCAAGCGGCTGGCCCAGATGCACGACGACGGGCTGGTGACCCGGGCCAGTGATCGCCACGGTGCCCCGTACCAGCTCAGTGAGTTCGGCAACGCCCTGTCTTCGGTACACCGGGCGCTGTCCGACTGGTCCCACGCGCACCTGCCGCTCGGCAAGGTGGCCGGTGCCGAGCGCGTCGAGGACGCCGTGCGCCGGCTGCACCTTCGCCACTCGACCGCCGTGATCCAGGCCCTCGACGCGGGCGGGCCCATGCGGTTCGTCCACATCGCCGAACAGGCAGGAATGGACAACAGCTTCACCCGGCAGCGCCTGATCCGGCTTCAGCTCGACGGCCCTGGTCACCCGCACCGGGCCGCGCCACGGCGATCCGTACGTCCTGACCGCAGCCGGACGGGCACTGGGCCCGGTCTACGCAGCCGTAGAGCACTGGAGCAACCCCCTCGCCGCACCACGTCCCGCCCCTGTCCGGGTCGCGGCGGCCACGCGCACCCACACGGGCATCCCACCGGGGTCGGACGGCATCTGGACCTCAGCCGCCCTGTGTCGCAGCACCGCCGCGCCGAACTCCCTGTTCAACCATGCCCCGCAGCCACAACCGGCCGGAGTGACTCCGCCCGTTACCTTGGCCGCCGCCGGCGTGCCCGCTCCTGGCTCCTCACGCCGCCGCTGACCACGCTCTTGGAGGAGCCGTGCCGTACGACCCGAACGAGCAGTGGCGCGAGTACCACGTCACCCCTCGATACCTGGCCGGATCGACCTTCACCGGCGATCCCGCCCTCCAGCCCCTCCTCGACGCGGGCTGGAAACTGAATGACGACGAGAGGGCAACGCGTACGTCAACGCACCCGACCAGACGGTCCGCCTGGGCTACCTGCCCGAAGGCGACGACGACGCGCTGTGGAAGATCACGGCGTACTCCGACCCTTTCGCGATGCCCCGCTGGCTCGTCACCTTCCAGGACAACACCCCCACCGAGATCGTCCAGGGCTTCACCACCGCGCTCGCCGCCGCCTACGTTGAGGGCCCCGACTCCTACCTCTACTACGGCAACAGCGAGCTGGCGGCCCTCGACGTCGGCACACCTCTTGCGGCAGCAGGCTGGAGCCACCGTTACGGCGTGACCGACGTCTCCTTCGAATCCCCGGACGGCCTGGCCAAGGTCCACCTACGCCGCAACCGCCTCGACCACGCCGCCGAGATGACAGGCCATCAAGAGCGCTGGCTCATGCTGGCCGGACCGCCCGGCAACCAGTGGTACGCCACCGCCTCGTCCTTCACCCCGGAGGGCCTCGTGGCCGCGATGAACACCGCTCTCACCGAACCGGCACCGGTCATCCGCTACGGCGACGACCTGCGCCGCCTTCCCCCGCAGGCCACGGCAACCCCAGTGAGGCCGCCGGTGCCGACGCCGCTGGACGTACGCCGCGCCCAGGCTGCCAATGCCCGCTCCACCGTGGCGCCCTCGTCGGCCGGTACCAGGCCGTTCATCCCGGCACCACGCCCGCCGTCAGCTCCGCAAGTCCAGCGCCCAGGGCACAGCCGCTGACCACCGTTCCCCTTCTCTCCCTCCGGAGCCACCCTTGTCCGACGCCACTGCCCTCGACCAGGCCGACGCGATGATCGAGAAAGCCTGGGGTCGCCCCATCGACGCGCTGGAAACCCTCGCGGTTCGCCGCCCCGTCGAGGACCCGCTCCTGCGCTCGGCGATGCATATCCGTTCGAGCCTCGTCGTCTCGAACAACGCGGTCGCCGTCCACCAGGACCGCCTGCACGCCCTCACCCAGCGCGGTCATATGTCGGCCTTCTACGACCTGGAGCGGATCATCAGCTCGGCGGTGGACCTGCGCGTCGCGCAGGCCGAGAGCCGCATAGCCCTGCAGGCGATCAGCCACGTGATCGAGGCCCACGAAGCCGCCGTGACCGCGGACCGGGCACCGTCGCTCAGCCTGACCCAAGCCGCTGTCGCCCGCTCCGCGCACGCGCCGCGTGCCCTGGGCCACTGCCCTGCACGGCCCTGCACGGCAACCGGGTTACGACAACCAGCCGCGCCGATCCATTCCCCGGCCCGCCGGCCTCTCACCCTCGGCGGCCAGTTCGCCCACGGCAGACCTCACCTTCCCGGAAACGACTACGTACTTCGGCACACCGCATGTCAACGTACGGACGTCGGGGAAACCCGCAGGTCAACGAAGGGACGTCCACTCGTGAACGCCTCCAGCACCCTCCTGCCAGCCGTCGTCCGCCCCGCCGTGGAGGAACGCGCCAGGCTCTCCAGCGACCACTGCGCGAGCCCGGTACTCGAACTGCTCGGCGGGCTCGGCTGGGCGATCATCGACACCCCGGAGGCCAACGTGCACTGCACCAGCCCGGACGGCCGCGTCTACGTCGGCTGGCTCCCCGAGGACACCACCGCCTGGAAGCACGGCATCGTCTGGCAAGTCCAGGTCCGCCCCTCCGACGCCGAGCCCTGGATCCAGGAATTCGGCCCCGACACCCCCTCCGAGGCCGTGGCCGGTTTCCTCGCAGCGCTCATCGCCGGCCGCTGAATCACCCGGCAGCCCGTCTTGCACGACCAGCCCGGCCTCGAAGCCCGCTGACGCTCCATCACCACGCTGCCTCACCCGCCCACCTCGCTTCCGGAGGTTCTTCGTGCCCCACCACCTGACCGTCGGCCACCTGCTCCGCCAACTTCAGAACCTCGACCCCAACCTGCCGGTCCGCCTGGCCGTCAACCCCGACTGGCCCTTCGCCCACTACCTCAGCACCGACGTCGTCGTGGGCGACGGCATGGCGTTCATTGCCGAGAACGGCCAAGAGGGCTACCTCCCGGCATCGGTCCGCGACGCCCTCGCCTGGGCCTGACCCGCCGTACGAACCTGTCCAGGAGGCCCCGATCTCACCGCGACCCCACCCTTCCACCGCCCACCCGCTGCACGCCCTCGCCGTGCGGCCCATGCCGTCAGGAGTGCGCGGCGCACTAGTCCAGCGCGTCTCCGCCCTCCCGGAGGGACCGCTGCACGTCTCCTGGCTCCCGGCGGGCACCCCCAAACTCCCGCTCGGCCGTGTCCGCCTGAACTGGGAGCCCGCCTCCCGCGCGGGCTGGGACGTCACCGCCCACCTCGGCCTGGCCACCACCGAGGTCCTCCTCGCCTCCTGGCCCGCCGCCCCCGACGACTGGCCGCGCCTGGTCCGCCCCACCATCCACGAGGTGACCGGCCTGTGCGCCGCCCTCGCGATCGCCACCGTCGCCCTGGACCTCTCCAACCGCCTCGCCGAAGTCTGACCGCAACCGCAGAAGGCCGCCCCACGCCGGCCGGCAGGGGCGGCCTTGCCGTACGCCCGCCCATCCGGATGCTACGTACGCTCATCACCGACGAACGAGGAGGACACTATGGCCGACGACCAGCAGCTCTAGGGGTATCCGGAGGTCGCCGCCCACCTGGGCATCAGCGTCCGGGCCGCCCGCAGCCGCAAGAGCCGGGGCACTCTGCCGGAGCCCGACGACACCAGGGTGCCGGACCGGCCGCGCTGGAGGCCCGCCACCTTGCAGGGCTGGCAGCCGGTCGGCCGAGGGTTCCGCAGCGACCTGCACGGCACCGCCCGACCCGACGGCACCGCATCCGGCTGACCGGCAGCCGGTCCCGCCCATAGGCTGCGGCCCTGACGACCGACTCACCGATGCCGTCCCCGCCGTTCCCCTCGCCCGACAGCGCCGTGCTCCGGCTGATTGTCGGCAACGCCATCGCGTCGGTCCGCAGCGGCGAAGCCGCGGTGGAGGAGGCGATCCTCCACGCAGCCGTCCACGGCTGGTACGAGGGCCATGTCCAGGGCGAGGACGAGTGCCCCGGCTGCGACTTCCGGGGCGAGCTGCCCAAGCACGGCAACCGCAGCTAGATTCCGGAGCCGACAGCTGGGCCAAGCGTTCGCGCTACCCGCCGCACGAGTGTGGTCGGCTTCAGGTTCCGTTCCACCCTGAGACGCCGGAAGTGGACGTTTGGTGGGGACCAAGACTGATCGTCTGTTACCTTCTCGGGTGCTGGCGATAGTTCGCCGGAAAACCCAACGGCGCCGGACGTCAACCCTGTTCACGCTCCGACGAGACCACCGGGGCCCTGCCCTGGCTGCCGAACCGGCGGGAGTCCCGTGCGCGCTCCGTCCAACCGGCCCATGCCGATCTTGGGTCGCGAGGCCGGGAACGCCCGAGGTGCTCTGCTGCCCGTGCGTTGATCGCACGCCTTAACCGGCGTGCTCGACCCGCACGCCGTACATCGGAGAGGCCAGACGTTGAACCCCACATTCCCCGAAGCTGACGAGCCCGCCGTGCGCCGAGCCGAACTCCTCGTCCGTGCCCAGCAGATCCAGCCGCTGTCCTGGCCGCAGTACCAGTCGATCCGGTCCGCCTTGGCGGCGGCCGGCTTCAGCGAAGAAGTCGCCGCGACGACACCACTCATCGCGGCGGACCCGCAGGACATGCTCACCCGGCTCAAGAAGGTGCGCCCCGAGATCCTGGCGTCCGGGGTCGTAGCGAGGTCCGTCACAGTCGATGTCCTGGTCGCTGGCCTCATCCGGGCCGCGGAGAACCTTCGCATGGACGAGCAGCGCCACAAGGGCAACTTCACGATGCCCCGCTACCGCGACGATCGCGAGCCGGCCGAGGACCCGCAACTGCCCGACCGGGCAGCCTGCCTGCTCGACTTGTCCGACCGCTCCGGAACCGAGGAGGCCCAGCGGTTCTTCTTCGAGCAGATGAAGGTGATCGACAGGGAGATCGCCGATGTCAACGAGTACGGCAAGGACATCGCCGCCAACGGCATCCGAATCGGCGGCCTGCTATTCCCTCTCAAGATTCGTATCCCCGGCCGCCCGGACCTGGGCGGCCTGGAGACCGCCGACTGCTATGGCCGAGTCTGTTTCAGCCAGATCGCAGAGGGCATGTCCGTCGAGAAGGTCTTGAACGCCCTCGCCCTGGTGCCCACAACGGCAGCGGAACTGCGTACCCACCCCCTGTACAAGCACCGCACCAAGTTGCTCTCGGTGGCCGGGAAGTTCACCTCGAACACGCCAGTCACCGTCCGCGAGGAGGAAATGCTGATCCGCGCCGTCATGCCCGCCACCAAAATCGTCCTGTCCGTTGAGGGCGTCACGCTCTCCGAGGCCCGGCGCCGCGCCGTCGCCCAGCAGCACCTCGAGCGTCCCACCCCGTTCACCTCCGACACCGAGTGGCAGGTCAGGGCTGACGCGGTCCTTGACCACGTCCAGGCCAAGGGAGAGATCAAGACCATCCCCGGCTACAGAGCCGATACGATCCGCTCCTGGATGGCCCCCCGTATTGAGGAACTCCTCCCCGCCGGGATCTACCGTGACGATGTCGCCGTCCTCGCCACAGCCACCCTGCTTCTCACCCCCGGTACCCCTGGTGACCGGCTCATCGCCACGGCCTTGCGCACCCGCGGCGTCGTCGGCAAGGCGCGTACGAGGGCCCGAAGCTTCGTCACCGCGCACGTCATTGCCCGCACCGCCGAGAGGCAGAAAGGTCGACTGTCCGCGCTGGAGCGGGCACTGAACACGGTGGGCCTTCGGGACATGACAGTCGACACCCGCCCGATCGAGACGATCATCGACGCGGCCCGAAACGAAGTCGCCGCCGCCAAGGCACAGAAATCCAAGGGCAGGGACACCGACATGGGGCCAGCCACTCAGCAGGTGGCGCTACGCGGCATGTACTACCTGATCTGCGGCAACGGCGACACCGTCCTCCTCGATCGCAGCAAGCACGGCGCCGGTGAAGGCGAGGGCCAGGAGCCGGCCACGTTGCTGGCCAACCTCGCCAAGAGCTACCACGGCCTGGAGCAACTCGCCCAAGCTATCTACGACGGGCGCCGTGGGTTCCCTGTGCGGCGTCTTGAGACCGGCGATCAGGCAACCGACACCAAGACGCCGCCCACCGAAGCCGAGATGATGACCTCTCCACAGCTGAGGGGTATCGCGCTCGCCGCCGAAGCGATCAACGACGACTCGGCCGTGTCCAAGCTCGACGCCGCTGGCCATCGGCTGCGCGAGGACGTATTGCAGGTGACCGAACGGGTCACGGAGATGTCCTTGATCAAGGAAAAGGACGCGAAGGCAACCGTGATCGAGCAGCGCGGCTGGCACGACCCCGATGGCACAATCATCGGTGACTTGGAGAAGGTCACGAAGACCCTCGACAACTGGGCGATCCGACACGAGATTCTCAGTCAGAGCACCGACGGCATCGACGACTGATCCGCGCCGCCCACGGCATCAGAGCGCCTCCCAGTCACTTCGACTGGGAGGCGCCCCGTTTCTCAGGGGGTTGATGGCAAGTAGGAGCGACCTACGCCGCGTTCGTTACTCCAGATAGGTGCCGGCGAAGGCGCCATCGAAGCCAAGTGCAATCAGCCCCTGTCCGACGCTGGGGTAGGTAGTCCCATCCGGGATGGCGATCATGGCGTCGAAGTCGGCGCGGCTGATCTCGGGCTCGAGCCACTGGTTGCCGCAGCGGCAGCGGACCCAGACGTTGCGGCCGTGGTTGATGAGCAGCCAGTCGCGGCGGGCCCGGCAGGCCGAGCACATCACGGGGATCCCTCGCAGGGACAGCTCCGGTGGGTGGCTGAGGCAGCGCGTCGCGCCGGGTCCGCTGGGCGGCTGTGTCTCGTACTGGAGTTGCGGCAGCGGATCGCTTCCGGCGGGGGCGGCGGGCAGGACGGGGCTCGGCTCTACGTGGTGGTCGGTCGTTCTGAGCACGAGCGTCATCTCCCGGTTGAGGGCCTTCTCTTCATCCGTGACAGCCGGTGGAGCCGGTTGTCCAGGTGTTTCGCGCAGTCCGGCAGGCCGGTGGCGGGCCTGCCGGACTGCTGGTCAGCGGCGCGGCGGGCGGCTGCGCGGGTCCGGTTCGGCGGGGCTCGGCGAGGCCGAGGGCGTGGTCCGGACGCCGGTCCGGTTGGCCGGAGGCGTCGCGCGACCGGTGCCGACGTGCGGGCGTCGGGCGGCTTCGCCCGGGTAGGCGGGGAGCTGGGCGAGTCGGCCCAGTCGCCAAACCAGGACGTCGTTCACGTCCTCGGCCGTGTCGAGTTCGCGCATGGCGATGGCCTCCTGCAGGAGGGCCTTGGGGTCGTGGCCTGCCTGCTCGACCTGAGCCAGGGTGGCGGCCAGGGCGTCGTTCTTCGTGTTCGTGCCGGTTCGGGTGCGGTTCTCGGGCAGGGCGGCGCGGATGGTGGTCTCGTAGGTGCGGCGCTGGGCTTCGGGCAAGGCTCGGCCCTGGTCGCGCAGGGCCTGCATGGGTGTGGCAGCGGCCTGGCGATAAGCGGCGCGAAGGTGCTCGGCGGTCTGACGGGAGGCTTCGGCCTGCTGGGCGTGACCGCGTGCCGAGTGCCAGCGTGCTGCGGCCAGCGCTACCAGGACCAGGGTGGAGACGAGCATGGCGGTGGTGCCGCCGTCTTCTCCTCGGCCGAGCGCGCCGCCGGCCTGGATGATGCCCCGGGCCGCCGAGCGGATCGCACGGGTGTCGGCGCGTTCGGCTCGGACGTGGCTGCGGGTGGCGCGTTCGAAGGAGCGAGCGGCGGCACCAAGTTCGGCGCGGATGGCGGCAGGGGAGGTCTGGGCGACCGCGTCCAAGAGTTCGCCGACTCCAACGAGTTGGGCTGCGGCTTCGTCGTCGTCGCTGTCCAGGAGGATTGTGGCGCGCTCGGCGACCCCTGTGGCGGTGCGTCGCCCCCGTGCGCACGGCGACCAGTCCGACCGGCCGCTGTCGGCTTCCCGCATCGTGACCTCGTTGGGGATTCCGTCGGCAAGGCGGCGCTGGATCTTCGGATAGGAAAGGTCGGGGGCCAGGGTCGAGCCCGCGAACCAGACCGGCTCGCGGTCACGGTTGCGGTCGCCGGGCAGCGCGACCGTGTAGCCGAGGACGTCACCGGAAGGCGCGTGCCGCAGCTTGACGCGCAGGCCCGCCTCGCGAAGGCGGGTGAAGAACTCGGCTTCGCTGGCGGCTCCGGCGACGGCCTGGCGGACGGCTTCGCGCAGCGTCTCGCGCGGTGTCTCGGGTCGACCAACCCGCTCCGCTTTGAAGCGCTCGGCACTGGTGGGCGTCTTGGCTCCGGTGCCGTCGCCGGGCTTGAGCTGACGCAGGCCCATCTCCTGTTCGATGCGACGGCATTCGGCCTGGGCCTTCTTGAAGTCGTAGTTCATCCTCGGGCGGCGCAGGTCGCCTCGGACCATGGTGGCGAGGATGTGGATGTGGTCGTCGGCGTGGCGCACCGCGACCCAGCGGCAGCCGTCAGGATCGCCTTCGGGGGCGAGGTTGACCGCGTGGACCAGGCGGCGGGCGACGGTGTTCCACTCGTCGTCGGTCAGGGTCCGGTCGCCGGGGTCGGTGCGGACCGAGCAGTGCCAGACGTGCTGGGCCGGCGCCTTGTCGCCGACCTGTTTGACCCGCAGGTCCAGGGCGGCGGCAAGCCGGGCGAGGGTGACCTTGGGGTCGGGGTCGGGGCTGGTGTCGCGGCCGGGGTCGGGGGCGAAGCCGTCCCAACTGCCGACGAGGTGGGGGTCGGTGTGCTCGTCGCGCTTGCCGGGGCCGTACAGGTAGACGAGCAGGCCATGGGTGCGCGAGCCACGTCGGATCTTGGGGACCATCAGAGGCGCTTCTTCACCAGGGTGTCGGCCGCGTCGTCCACACGGGTCAGGACGCGGTTCACGGTCGTCAGGGCGCGGTCGAGTTCACCGGGGAGGGGCTGTCCTCCGGCGTTGTAGACGAAGGCGATCTGGTTGATGTTGTTGCCGACACGGGAGATGGCGGTGCGCAGGCTGGCCAGCTCGTCAATGGCGGCGTCGAGCTGTTCGTTGGTGTGCACGGTGGTCGATCCGCGGGCGACGGCGAGGCTGGCAGAGGCAAGGAAACGGGCGACGGTGACGGCGCGCTGTTTGGCGGCGGCGGTGATCTCGGTTTTCTCGGTGTCGGACAGGCGGGTGGTCGTCTTGTGGGTGCGCTGGCTCGGGTTACGGGTGCGTCGGCGCGGCTTGCGGTCGGGGAACGCAGGTTGGCTCGGGCTCTGCTGCGCGCGCGGGGCGCGGTCGTCTGCTTCTCCTCCCACGACCGGCGCCCCCTGGTGCCGGGATTCCGGCTGGTCCCCGTGCGCCCTCGCTCGGGGAGCAGCCGGACTTCCCCCGCTCCCCTGGGCAGGGGCAAGTGCGTACGACGGGCCGTAGGACCGTCGTATGCGACAACTTGCTCCGCCTGGAGCCGAGTTGAGGTCACGCTGCGGTCCGGACGTGGTGGCCGCCTGGTCGTTGGCGGTCACTGGCCCGCCTCCGCATCCTGCTGACGGATGTCGCGGACGATGCCCTCGATCCAGTCCATGGCCAGGACCGGGTGGTGCAGAGTCCAGGGGCGGCTGTGTCGGCACCGTTGCACGGTCCAGGTGTTGTCGGGACCGGACTCGGCTCGGTGGATGTGGCCGCGCTGGTGCAGGACGGTCAGCCAGGTGTCCACCTCGGCGGGTGTCGCGGGCTTCGTGCGCATGGCGGTGCTCTCCGGTTCACGGGAGGACGTCGTGGGGCGGGCTGTCCGGGGCGAGTGACCGGCCGAGGTGTCCGGCTCGGTCACCGCCCCATGGGGTGTGCGGTCAGTTCCGGGGGGTGGTGACCGACTGGCCGTGCTGCTGACGCAGCTGGACCATCAGGGCGGTCAGCGTGTCGCTGGAGAGAGGGATCTGCTGACCGCGGATCGCCTGGGCGACCACCTTGCGGGTCAGCTTGTCCTCGGCCCTGACCGCCGACCGGGCGATCTCCAGCAGCTCCTCGGTGTCCGGGTCAGGTCGCCGGCCACCGGTTGCCCGGGGAGTGCCGTCAGTGACCGGTGGCGGAGTGACCGGCCGGTCAGTCGCCGACGGGAGGTTGTCCGGGTGGCCGTTGACCGGCTCGGTGACGGTCTGTCGGTCACTGACCGCCGGAGTGGTGACCGGCTGTCCGCCCAGGTCAGCAGCCTTGGGCTCCCTGTCACGCTGGCTGCTGACCGGGCTGCCGCTGTCCGCCGGGGCGCTGCCCCCGGCCAGTGTCCGGGCATCCGGGGTCCGCTTGTCCAGGGACGGGCGGGGCCGGTCAGTCAGGGCGGTGGCCGACTGTCCGGCGCTGACCTGACCGGGCGGCGGCTGCTGTCGGCTGGCCCGGTCAGTCCGAGTGACCGGGAGACGCTCGGGCTGACCGGGGTGACCGGCCTGACCGAGGCCATCACGGTCACTTCGGTCACTGTCCTTGACCGACCTCCGGGCGATGAGGATGTACAGGTGCACCGCTCCGGCCAGGGCCAGCGGGGCGATGGTGGACAGCACCGCGACCACCGTGTCTCCGAGCCGCAGCCCGGTGGCCGAGGTGTTCTCTTCGTTGAGCCTGACCGCATGCAGCGCGTTGGCCCAGATGCTGGCGGCGGTGGCCGTGCCGAAGAGGGTCCAGACGTAGAGCCGGGCGCGCAGCGGTGCGTCGCGCAGGACCAGCAGGGCACGGATGCCGTACGCGATGAACCCGTCGATCACCAGGGGGAAAAGGTAGGTCAGCAGCCCCCGGACGTGGATGGCGACGGCCATCTGCTGCAGGGCGTCGTACGACAGGGCGCATCCCGCACCACCGAGGGCGATGACGACCGCGCGGTCCCACCCGGTGACATGCGCCGTGCTCGGCGCGCTCGCGATGCTCACGCCGCCGTCCCGAAGTCGTTGCGGCCCAGCTGCTTGCCCTCGTTCTCAGGGGGTGGGGTGTTCTGCGTGGTCTGCTCCAGGTCTCGGTTGCGCAGGGCTCGGCGGGTTTCGCGGTAGAGCTTCTGGGCGTGCTCTTCGCTGATCTTCAGGAGCCAGGCCAGGCGCTGTTCGGTGAGGCCGTGGCGGTAGGCGGCACGGACGACCGCTCGGCGCTCGGCCTTGGTGAGGTGGACGTCGCGCCCGGCGACGGTGGCGTTGACCCGGCTGTAGTCGAGGCGGCTGGCGATGTTCTCGTGCAGCGGCTCGCGCTCCTCCTCGGTCATACCGCCCCGTATGCCGTGGGTGTCGCCGCCTTCCAGGGCGGCGTCCAGGCAAGTGCGGCGGACCGGGCACTGGCCGCACAGCGACTTCGCCGCAGCGATCTTGGCGGTCTCGTCGGGCTCGGGGAAGAACATGTCGGGGTCCACCGGGTTGTACTCGGTGCTTTGGCAGACGGCCTGGTCCTGCCAGGTGTGGTCACCGAGCGACCGGTGGCGGGCAGGGCTGATCGTCGTGGTGGTCATGCGGGTTGCTCCGATCGCTCTCCGCGCGCAGGGGCGTCGGCGGAGGGGTGCGCTGGGTCGGGAGGTGCATGGGGCGGCGTGTTGGAGGCGCGGCCCGGCGGTACGGCCGGCGGTGGGTCAGGCGGCGGGACGGTGGCGTCTGCGGTCGACCGGCTCGAACTCGACCCGGGTGGTCATCTGCGCGAGTCGGGAGGTGACGCGGTCGCCGAGGTAGGCCCGGAGGTCCTTGATCGCCAGGTTGGTGGTGATCAGCGTCGGGAGCATGTGGTTGTACCGGCGGTTGATCAGCCGGTACGTCACTTCCTCGACCCACTCGGACGCCTTGGCCGCGCCGAGGTCGTCGATGATCAGCAGCGGGCACCGGCTGACGGCCGCCAGCTCCCGCTCGCTGTCCGCCCCGGGGCGAGGGCGCAGGTCGGCGTACAGGTCGGCGGCCGTGGTCGCGCGCCACCGCACGCCCACCCCGGTCCGCACCAGCTGCCGGACCGCCCCATACGCCTGGTGGGTCTTGCCCGCGCCGACCACCCCGGCCATCAGCAGGCTCGGGCCGGTGGTGACCTGCCGCCGGGCTCCCGGGCTGGGGGCGACGGCCTGCTGGGCGACGTCCCGGACCCAGTCCAGGACCTGCGGGTGGTCGGCGACCGCGCCCTGGTAGCGCGGGGGCATCGCGGCCAGCAGGGCATCCAGCGGGGAGAAGGAATCGGGCTCGTCGACCAGAGCGGCGACGGCTGCCGGGTCGATGTTGCGGGCGGCCAGGATCCGGGCCATCCGGTCGAGGGTGCCTCCGCCGCCGAGAGTCTGCGGGTCGCGGGTACGGGTGCGCATCACAGCTCCTCGGCGTAGGCGGCGGCAGCGTCGACCGGGTTGGTCCACGCCTGGTGAGCGGGCACGTTAGGTCGGTTTCCCGGCCGCGCCAAACCGGCCGCTCGTGCGTTCATGGCGTCGTTGACCAGGCTCGGCAGGCGGCTGGGGTGGCCCTGGATCTCCGCGAAGCGCTTCAGTCCGGCGCGGACGTGCTCCGGGTCGATCCCCTCGCCGAGGAGCTTCTTGGCGATGCGGCCGATGTGTCCGATCACGTCGCTGGGCGGACGCTCGTCGCACGCGGCGACGTACTCGCCGATCAGGTCGTTGACCGAGACGGTGGTGGCGGGCACTGTGCGCCCCGTAGGGAATGAAGATCCAGGATCCAAGATCCTGGATCCAGGCGCCGAGCCCTCTCCGAGGCTTCGGGGAGGCTTCGGGGAACCCTCGGCGAATGCCTCCCGACCTGCGGCTTTCTTGTCACTGCGATCAGGTGCGCCGACGAGTCCGACCAAGGGGTCCTGCCGGGCGGCCGGGGCTCCGCTTCGGGGGGTGGGAGGCGTCGGAGCGGGCTGCGCGGGCAGATCGAGGGTTCGGGGAGCGTTCGGCGAAGTTCCGGCGAGTGCTCGGGTAGGAGTGGGCGACGCTTCGGGGTGCCGAGTGCAGGTCCCTTTGCAAGGACCGCACCGGGCTGCCGCGTGGTGCTGTGGGCAGGAGGGCAGTCGGGACTGGCTGGGCTTGTCGATCTTCTGGTGCTCGGACCAGGTCACGACATGGAGGTAGCGGCGGCCGTCGCAGCCGGTGTACCGGCAGAGCAGGCCAGCGTCGGCGAGCTGCTGGAGGTCGTCCTCGACGTGGACTGACGTGTGCTCGGCCCGCAGGGGCCAGAGCAGCCCCGCGATGATCGCGGCGTTGTCGCGATGGCGGCCGTGGTCGTCGGCCTGGGTGAGGAGGCCGAAGAACGTCCGCTCCGCCTCGACGCTCACCTCGGCGAGCGACTCGGAGAAGAACGCCTCCGGCTTGATGGTCCGGATCCGTGCCATGTCAGCGGCCTCGACCGGCGAGATCACTGCGGGTGAGGGTCGCTGTGGTGAGGTCGAGGGTGTGAGGGCGGGTCCAGTTCACGTCCGGCCAGACCCGCATGATCCAGCGTGCCGCGGCCATGGCGGTCGTCCGGCTCAGCTCGGCCTTCGCCCCGTCCGCGTCCTTGGCGCTGGTGTGCGGGTGGGGCCACGTCTGCGCGGGGTCGGTCAGGCTGACGCGGATGGTGGCAGCCCCCGGGATCATGTCGGCGAGCTGGGCCGCGAGGCGGTGTCGGCGGGTCGTGTCCGGGCATGCCGGGATGTCGCTCGGCGTGGCGAGCATGCGATACTCCGTTGTTCGTAGAGCGCGGTGCGGCGGTTCTCGTGCAAAAGCCCCGCCGCCCGCGAGAAGTGAATCGGTGCCCTTCGGGGCGCCGGCCCGGCGCTTGGGAGTTGGTAGCTCCCTGGCGCCGGTTTCATGTGTGGCTCACGCTGCGGCCTCACGGCCCTCTGAGCGGCGGCGTTCGCACCCGCTTCTCCCTTCGCTTCGGTCTGCTCCTCGGAGGCCACAGCCCCCTCATTCGCACCAGTCGATGGCAACGCGAAGACACTAGACCAGCGAATATGGATCACGTCAACTGAGGAGAATGGAACGACCGCATCAGGACGTGTATCGTCCACAGCAGTCGATACAACAAGAAACCAAGCGAGCTACCGAAGGACCCCGCAATGAGCGACGGAGCGCCCACCGAGCCGCGCACCCTCGCGCAGAAGCTCGACCACCTCTTCAAGACGGTCCACCCGAAGAACCGCGGTGAATACACCTACGAGGAGGTGGCGCAGGCCATCCAGGAGTCGGGGGGGCCCACCATCTCGGCGAGTTACATCTGGACCCTTCGGAAAGGCAAGAAGGACAACCCCACCATGAAGCACCTGGAGGCCCTCGCCGGCTTCTTCGGTGTCGCCCCCGCCTATTTCTTCAATGACGAGGCCTCCGAACGGATCGCCGCCCAGCTGGAACTGATCGAGACCATACGAGACAACGATGTGGTCGAGGTCGCCACCAGAGCCTCCGGCCTCTCGGTGGAGACCCTCAAGACGATCAAGGGATTCATCGAGCGGGCCCGTCAGCTGGAGGGACTGACCGACGGCGACACATCCAGCACGTGAGCGCGAGATGACGTCGTGGCGCCAGAACGCCACCCGACGGAGGGTGTGACGCAGGTCTCCCGCGTAGCTCCACTCTTACGGTTAACGGAGCCCACATGCACATGGGCGCCCGATTCAGCCTTGATCAAATGATGCCGCATCAGACACATTCCTTGGTCATCGCGGGTTGAGCATAATTTGAGCATGTTCACGGCATATTCCAGTGAAGGTTGCCGTATCGTTCGGCCCTGTGCCGGAATGTTGGATTCCGAGGCGGCCTCTGCCGCGGACACGTACAGCGCCACCTGCGGAGCCGAGTTGTCGTTGCGTAGCCGAAGACAGCAGCCGGGCGACGGACGTCAGGACCGCCCGGACATCGGGGATGTGCTCGCGTCAATCGACATCCCGGACCCGTTCGACGTCCAGGTCCTCTGCGACCGGATCGCGGCACAGCGCGGTCGCCCGCTCCATCTGCACAGCGTCCCGGGCATCTCCGGCACCGACGCCCCGTGCGGGGTGTGGATCGCCACCGAGAAGGCAGACCACATCTTCCACGAGGCGGCGACAAGCCCCCTGCACCAAGACCACATCATCCTGCACGAGATCGGTCACATGCTCCTGGGCCACCGCTCGATCCTCGACGGCGTCCAGACAGACGGCGGCGGCCTGTTCCCGGACATCGACCCCGCCACCGTGGTCAGCCTCCTCACCAGGGCCAGCTACGGCACCGAGGACGAACGGGACGCCGAACGTCTCGCAGGGCTGATCGCCGGCAGAGCCGCCGCCTCCAGCACCAGCAAGACGCCGCGCAGCAGTGTCCTGCGGCGCCTGGGCGACGCGCTCAGCGACTCGTAAGAGCGCCCGGAATGATCGACGTACTTCCCGCGGTCCTGCTGTGGCTGGTCACCGTGTGGCGCACCCCGGCCGCGTGGCGCGATCGCAGCAAGCGAGCCCTCTGGATCGCCTTTCTGGCTCTCGCCGTCGCCATCACTCTCAGGGTGCCCTCCGTCGCGGCGCCCATGGACGCCGCAGTCGGAGTCAACAACCTGAGCGCCCTGGGCAAGCACCTCGGCTGCATCGTCGCCGCTCATGCCGTGCTGACCTTCGTCCACGACATGGCCCAGGAGAAGGCGTCCGGACTGAAGTCCTCCCGCCTGCACCTCGTCCTGCCAGCGTCCGCGGCATCCATCGTCACGGTGCTGTTCTTCGCCACCTCGCAGCCGCGCGAAGCGGTCGACCTGCTGGCCGAGTACGCCTCCGACTGGCACATCGCCGCCTACGGAGGGGTGTGGGCGGCGTACCTCGGAGCGGCTCTGTTCAGCGCCTCCCGGCTGTGCTGGCGCTGGGGCCGGCAGCCAGACGCCGGCCTTCTCGGCCATGGCCTGCGTCTCACCGGCATGGGCACCACCATCGGCATCGTCTACGCGGCGCAGCGCGTGGTCGTCATCGTCCTGGGATTCCTGGGGCTGAGCCCCGTTCCGGCCAGCACAAGCGAGACGATCGGCGGCCTTACGCTCTTCACTGCGCTGTTCTTCATCGTCATTGGCAGCACGCTGCCCGCCGCCGGACGACTGCGCCGTTGGAGTCGCGAATACCTCGACCTGCTGCGGCTGTACCCGCTCTGGCTCAGCCTCACCGAGGACGTACCGTTCGTCCGCCTCGACCCGGCGCGACGCAGAACCGCCGAGATCCTCCACCTCCGCCGCGTTCACGATCGGCTGTATCGCCGCACCATAGAGATCCGAGACGCCGTCCTCACCCTCAGCGACCACGCCCCCAGCAGCCTGCGTGACCAGGCCCGCGCACACGTCGCAGCCTCCGGCCTCATCGGAGCTCAGGCAGACATCGCCGCCGAAGCCTGCTGGATCATCGGTGCCCAACAAGCACGGCAGCACAACGAGCCCCTGTGCGGCGAGGCCCTCCCGCCTGCCAGCGGCGGCCGAGACCTGCCCAGCGAGATCCATGCGCTCAAACAACTCGCCGAGGCCTACGCCTCCGATCTCACCCGCGCCTTCGCCACCAAGCTCGACGATGCCCGAACACTGGAGACGACGCAGTGACCCTGTTCCGCACGGCCCGCCTCATCACCGACACCCTCGCGCCGGCCAACCTCGTCATCGCGATACTTCTGATCATCGGCTGGCACAGCACAAGTAGCGTCACGGGGCTCGGGTGGGGCGTGCTGGCGGCCCTATTCTGCGGCGGCATCCCGTTCGCCGTCATCATGCTCGGCGTGAAGAGCGGCAGCTGGACCGACAAGCACATACGAGTCCGTGAGCAGCGAGCCGTCCCCCTCCTCGCCACGATGACGTCGGTGCTCGTCGGCATCTCGCTGCTTGTTGCCTTCAAGGCCCCTCGCGAGTTGTTCGCCCTGGTCGTCGCCATGCTCGTCGGCCTCATCGTGACCATGATCGTGACTGCCTGGTGGAAGGTGTCGGTGCACACCGCCGTGGCCAGTGGGGTGGTCGTGATCTTGTTGCTGGCCTACGGCATGAGCATGGCACCGTTGGTGCTCGGAATCGCAGCCATCGGCTGGTCCCGTGTAGCCCTCCGCGATCACACCCCCGCTCAGACCGTCGTCGGCGCCCTGCTCGGCGGGCTGGCAGCCGCCGTTGTGTTCAGCCTGATGCGTTGACACGCCCGCCCTTCAGGCTCACCTCGGCATCGCTTCTGATGACCGGAATTCGGCGAGCGGACTGGTGACTGCCTCGCGCCATCTTTCCCGGTGACCGCTGGCATGGAGCCGGGAGTGCACCATTTCGCGTCGCTCCCCTTGTCGGGCACGCCGTCGCCACCGGGCCGGCCAGCGCGGAGGGGGTGGAAGCACCGTCTGACCAGGGCGGTCCGCTTACGGTCACCCCCTGTAACGGCGGAGACCGCTCTTGCCGGGGTTGTCGTGGCTCGCGGGCTCCGGGTCAGACGTAGGCCTCCCCGAATGCCCGCGCGAACTCCGGGTCGGTCACCGAGCCGTTGCCGCCTCCTCCGGTGCGGTGGCCGCGGCCGGAGAGAGCCATGACGGGATCGAGCACCTCGCTCATGTAGTGGCGGATCCAGTCGGAGGGCTGGCCCTCGTAGGCAGGCATCGGGGTGAGGACCGCCAGGCTTCCGTCGGGGTGGCTGACGACGCCCCAGACGATGCGGTACATCCCGACGCGACTCACGATCAGCCCGTTGGACATGACCTCGTGGTCCTCCGAGAGACGTGGAGCCGCCTCGATGATCGCTCCGATCGTGTCGTCCAGGCCGACCGACGTCTGCACCGTGGTGACGAGGCCGGAAGCCCCGACCAGACCGTGCAGCGTCTCGACCGCGGTACCCCGGGCGTGCGGGCTGAGCATCAGGTCGTACACGGCGGAGTCCTTCGACGAAGGGGACGGGGATTCGGCGACGGCGACAAACGGCGACAACAAGCGCTGGCAATAGGCGTCGACACAACACCAGTTGAGCACATCCGATGCCAACTGGCTTGAATTCTGTGGATAATCCCGTCATGGGTTCACCACCACAGCAGCCCCAAGCGGGCGACATCAGGTTCAACGGCACGACCGTGGAGTACTTCGACGGCACCGGATGGGTGGCGCACGAAGAACTCCCCGACGACCAGGCGCCGCCCGACCTGCGCGGCCACGACGAGGACTTCCCCGGGCCGGACGACCACCCTCCCTTCCCGGGATGAGCACCCCCGCCGAGCCGCAGGCCGGGGAGCCGGGCCTCGACCCCGCGGTCGCCGATCTGCGGGCCTCCGTCGCCGACATGCGCGCCACTGCCCGCTGGATCACGGGAGCGGCGGCGGGGGTGGGTGCTCTGGTGCTGGCGGGCGGGCCCCTGGTGATCGTCAAGGATCTGGACGACGTCGGAGACGTGGTCGCGGCGGTCGGCGGCATGCTGCTGGCCGTCGCGGGGGTCGTCTGGGTGGTGTGGCGCGCCAGCGAGGTGCTCACCCCCCGGACGGCCACGCTCGACGATCTAGGCTCGCCGGAACTGGACGGGCTGAGGAAGCTGATCGACAGGTCACCCGCCGACTTCTTCGGCCCGCGCGCCACCGACCCGGCCGCTCTGCGGCGCGAGCGCCGTCTGCGGCTGACCGTGGCGGCCCGCCTCGAAGCCCTGCTCGCCCGCGAGAGCGATCCCGCGCGAGAGCGTGTTCTGGCCCACGAGGCAGCCGTCGCCCGGCGGAACGCACTGCTGGTCCAGCGCCTGCAGCAGCGGCTGCTCGTCTGGATCCACGCCTGGCAGGTGCGGCAGTCCCTGAAGCGGGCCCGGCGGGACACCCTGCTGGCCTCCCTGCTGGTCCTCACCGGTGCCGTTCTCTACGTCACCGCGCCGCTCGACGCGAAGGAGAAGCCGACCGTCGTGTATGTCTGCGAGGCGGGCGCCGCCACCCCGAAAGCCGTCCGCGCGCAGGAGGATCCCTGTGCCCGATGAAGCGGCGCCGGCGGCGCACCCCGGCCCATCGCACTGGAGGCTGCGGATCCGGCATGCCGCCGTCACCCTCAGCGCCGGTACGCGGACCGTCGCCGAAGGTCCCGGCGCGGACGTGTCCTTCTCCCTGGCGGAGACCGTGCAGGCACTGCACCGGGCGCACGAGGCCGCCGGCCGGGGCGCCCGCCGGCGCACGACCGGCGTCCCGCCACCGGTGCTGATGCGGCGTCTGGGAGTTCTGCTCGCCGAGGCGGTGGGCGCCCGAGCGGTCCGCGTCCTCGCCACGGCGTCACAGAGCGAGGCGGCAAAGGAGCACGGCCTGCCGCTGGTCATCGAGGCGGAGCAGGGCCGGCTCGACGGCCTGCCGTGGGAGGCACTGACCCTGCCCGGTCAGTCGGTACCCCTGGCGCTCCATCCGGCCATCCGGCCGTACCGCAGCTTCGGCGACCATCACGCGCCCGCACCCGTCGGCGGACCGGACCGGCCGTTGCGGCTGCTCGTCCTGCTCGCCGGGCCCCGCAAGGCCCCCGGCCGCAGGGAGCCTCTGCTCGACCTGGACGCGGAGACGGCCCGGCTGGCGGCTGCCGTGTCCCGGGTCCCGGGCCGGGCGGAACTGCGGGTGCTCAGCTCCGGCAGCCTCACCGCGCTCAGCGCCGCCCTGGCGGAGAAACCCGCCGATGTCGTGCACATCGTCTGCCACGCGAGGCCCGGTGAACTCCTGCTGGAGGACGAGGCCGGTGACCGCGATCCGGTGAGTGCCGACGCCCTGTGGCGGGCTCTGCGCGGCGCCCACGGTGTCCCGGCGGTGGTCCTGGCCGGCTGTTCGACGGCATCGTCGGTGAGCCGCTCCGCCGCCGGGCCGGAACCGGCGCACCACGGCAGGTTTCTGCCCGGACTGGCTCAGAGCCTCACCCAGTCCGGGGTGCCGGCGGTCGTCGCCATGTCGGCACCGGTCCGGGACACGTACGCCGGCGCGCTCATGGCCGACATGTACGCCGGACTGGCCGCCGGCCGACCCCTGTGGGAAGCCTTGCACGACGCCCGCAGGGAGCAGGAGCGCCTCCGACGCGCCGGCAACGACTGGCTGCCGGAATGGCACGTGCCCCTTCTCTTCGCCGGGCCCCGTCCCCAGGCGGTGAAGCCCGACCACGGGGAGGCCTCGACGGGGGCCGCCTCGCCGGAGGTACCCCTCGCCCTGCCGCTCGGCTCGTTCGTGGGCCGCCGGGCACAGCTGCGCGTAGCCCTGAACGCCCTGGCCGACGACGGCACCGGGCTCGTCGTGCACGGAGTGGGCGGGGTCGGGAAGACCGCCTTCGTCGGCGAGTTGCTGCGTCTGCGGGCCTCCTCGGCTCCGCCCGTGCTGCTCAAAGGCCCGGTCGGCCCCGACGAGATCCTGCGCGGCGCGGCGGACGCGCTCGCCGAGAAGACGGACGATCCGCGGATGTGCGAACTGGTGGACGCGGAGCGGCCCTGGTCCGGGCGCCTGGCCGTCCTCGCAAGCCTCACCGGCACCGATGCGCGCGCCGGGGCGGTGGCGGAGGCTCGCCCCACGGCGGACGGGTCCACCCGGTCGCTGACCGTGGTGCTGGACGACTTCGAGGCCAACCTGACCCGTGACCCGGAGGGCCGGACCCGTTTCACCGACCCCGAACTGGCGGACTTCCTCACCTCGTGGACCACCCTGCTGACGGGCACGTCCCTGGTGATCGTCTCCCGTCACCCCCTCCCGACGGCGGCCGGAGCCGCCTCCCGGCGTCTTCGCCGGCTTCCGCTTCCTCCGCTCACCCCGGACGAGACCGATCTGATGCGACTGCGGCTGCCCCTGTCGCGCAAGCTCCCCCGGACGAAGTGGCAGGAGATCCGCCAGGTCGTCGGCGGCCATCCTCGTACCTACGCCTATCTGGAGGCGCTCCTGGGCGCCGGCCGGCCGACGGACGACCTGGCGGCCCGTGTCGGCCGCCTCGGCGGTGGCCTCGACGCCGCGCGCGCCCGCGTGCGGGGGCAGGTGCGCCCCGCCGTGCGGGAGGCACTGAGACTCACGGCCGCCGACACGCTGCTCGGCGACCTGCTGTCCACCCTGGACCCGACGAGCCGCGCCCTGTTGCACCGCGCGGCGGTGCACCGTGTGCCCGTCCCGGCGTCGGCGTTCACCGGCCCGGAGGGCTCGGGAGGCACGGGGGACGCGGAGGGCTCGGGAGGCACGGAGGGCACGCGCGAACGCCTCGACGCGCTGGCCGCCTCCGGGCTGCTGGCCGAGGACGGCAAGGACCCGGCCGGTGCGCCGTTGTGGAGCGTCCACCGCTGGACCGCGGCCGAACTGGACCGCCTCGACCCGCAGGCCGCGCACGACGCCCACTGCCATGCGGCCGCGTACACAGAGGAGATCTTCTCCGACACCGGCCTGCCCGAACCGGTACGCGTCGACGCGGCGTTCGAGTCCCTGCACCATCTCGGCGCCGTCCGGCTGCACCAGGAGGCGGGAGCGCTGGGCCGCCGCCTGTGCCGCGTGCTGCACGCGATGGGCCGCTGGACGACCGAGCGGGCACTGTGCCTGCGGATGCTGGAGTGGAGCGAACCGGGCACGGAGTCGGAGGCCGTCGTCCATCGCCAGCTCGGTCTCATCGCCCGTGACCGGGGCGACATGAAGGAGGCACGCGAACACCTGGAACGGGCGCTGGCCGTCAGCACCGCCGCCGGCGACCGGCTGAGCATCGCCTACGCCGAGCACCAGCTCGGATCCGTCGAACACGAACAGGGCGATCACCGCGTCGCCCGGGCCCGGTACAGCCGGGCCCGTACGGCCTTCCGCGAGTTGGGCCTGGAACGGGACGCCGCCGCCGCTCTGTACCAGCTGTCCATGCTGAACGCCGACGACGGACGCCCGGTGGAGGCCAGAGCCGGCTTCGAGGAGGCACAGGAGATCTTCACGCGGCTCGAGGATCCCGGCGCGGTCAGCTCCTGTCACCGGAGCCTGGCCTACCTGGCGGAGGACGACGGGGATCTGGACACCGCCATGGCGCACTGCCGCTCGGCGCTCGGTCTCTGCGAGCGCACGGGTGACGTGGCGCAGGCGGAAGAACTGCGCAACCAGATCGGCACCCTGTACGTGCTCACCGAGAACTACGAGGCGGCGCACGCCGAGTTCGACGCCGCCCTGCGCTCGGCCGTCGCCCGTGACGCAACCGAGGAGATGGCCCGTTCCCACCAGCATCTGGGGGTCTGCGCCGAACGCATGGGCGCCCTGGACATCGCGGAGGAACACACCCGCACAGCCCTCGAACTGAACCAGGAACTGGGGCGTGTCGTGGGACAGGCCCAGTGCCTCGGTCGCCTCGCCGGCCTTGCCCGGCTGCGCGGCAGACCGGCGTACGGACTCTCGTACGCCCGGCGGGCTCTCGTCCTTCTCGGCCGTACCGACGAAACCACCAACCGTCCCGACACCTACCTCACCATCGGTGACTGCCTGCGTGACCTCGGACGACTGACGCAGGCCCGGCGCTTCTACACGTCCGGCCGCAACGACGCCAGGAACACCCGCACCGCCGAGCGCGCGCGTGCGGCCCTGGCAGAGCTGGACGCCAACAGTAAGCAGAAAGAAGGGGAACAGTAGACGGTAAGCAGTTGACAGCATCTCGGATACTTTCACTATGCTGCTCTCCGTCGGGGGGCGCTTGCCCGGGCGTGGGTTTGAAGGGTGAAGGGGAATCGCAATGATCAAAGTGACCATCGAGGCCGAGCCGGCGGAGATGCCCGCGCTGCTCGAGGCGCTCGCGGCCCACGGCGCCGAGTTCACTCTGCGCAGCACGGCCCAATCGGCGGACCGCAGCGGGCCCGCGCTGGACCCGGCCGTGCTCGACCTGCTGCGTACCCGGGCTCCCGCCCAGCAGCTCGACCATTTCGTCTCCTTCGTGGAGACGGAGGTCCACGAGCACGGAGCCGTCGCCGAGCTGGGCACCGACAAGACGAGCTACGTCAAGCTCTACGTCCCCGGCCCCCGCAAGGTGGGCGCGTACTGCTACGTCCGCCCCGACCGCGGCTACCTGGACTTCCGCGTGCCTATCGACGCCGCGGACGGCTGCCGTTTCGCCTACGCGCGCGACGTCCAGCGGGACAACGCTCACCCGGTGCGCTGCCCCCTGACGAAGGCGGACGCCCTGCCCGAGGCACACCGGCTGTCAGCCCTGGCCAGGGAGATCGCGCAGAACGCGTGACGAGGCTGTACCGCCCCTTCACTGCTCCAACTCGTCCAGCCCCAGCCGCTGCATCAGCCCCAGCTGATCGTGCTCCCACCGGAGCTCGGCGATCTTGCCGTTCTCGCCGCAGCGGAACAGGGTCAGGCCGGTCACGGAGACGCGCTTGCCCGTTGGAGCGATGCTCAGGAAGTCGCCCCTGTGGTTGGCGTTCCAGGTCCAGCGGGCGCAGGCCCGGTCTCCCTGGGCGAAGGTCAACCTCCGCGAACACCTGCGACGTCGTACCGGTCACCACCATCCGCCATGCCTTGATCTCCGTCTCCGAGAACGTCTCCGGGGAAGCGGCCTTCTCGGGGCGCGGAGTTGCCCGGTGCCGAAGCAGGCGTGGACGACCACGGCGCGTCCGCTCACGCCGAGTTTCTGTCCGCAATGCTGAATCTGCATGCTGACCGTGCCACACGTCGGCCCGCACGCGGCGTGGCATTCAGTCAGGTGTCCCCGCGCCCAGCTGTACCTGTCCTGGGCGGGCCGACACACACTCCCCTCGGACTCCCCTCTCGAGAGCCCGAGCGCTGCGGTCCCGGACACCACCCAATCCCCCGGGTAATGACCGGGACCGCGCCACACCGAGCCCGCCCAGCCCTGAGGGCGTCAGCCGACCCGCGTGAACACCCCGCAGTCGTTGCTGAACAGCTCACCCGCCCGCAGTGTCACCGTCAACTGGCGGGCCTGCGTGACGAACTGGTTATCGATGATGCCCCCGTCCTCGGATGTCCGCTCCCAGTAGCAGTCCTCAAACCGGCCCACCGCCCGATACGTTCCCGGCCGCATCTGCTGCACGTCCTCCCCCGGGGCATACGGCGCCGGATCCGGCACGACCTCCCAGTCCCCGGCCGTCACCGCCCGCTCGTAGTCCCCCGACACCGCGGCCTTAACCGTCTTCGTCCACTTCGGGCACAGCTTCGGCACCCCGAACTTCAGGACCGCCGCACCGTCCCCCAACAGGTAGCCGCCCTCGTCCAACCACTGAGCCCGCGACACCCCGCCCGCGCCCTCGTCCGGCAGCGACACGCACATGTCGTTCACGAATTCCGACGCGCTGTCGTAGATCGAGTCGACCTCCCAGCCCTCCTCGTTCGCCTTCCGGTCGATGGCGCCCTCCGGGCCCAACGGATACCTCGGCTCCGGCTCCTCCGGCGTCCCCTCCACCGTCGACGTCTCACTCGCGGACGGAGACCCGGCGTCCTCCGGCTCCCCTCCGCCGCTCGAGCAGCCTCCCAGCACCACTACCGCGGCCAGCACGCCAGCCACCGCCACACCCACCCCACGAACACACTTCATGCCGCGCAGCATGGCCCCCACCCCCAACCGGGGGAACCCAAATCCGAAGATCGGCGATCATTCGTCACAGGCGCGGGCCGAACAACCACACACACGAGCGGGAGCCCCACCGCCATGTCATGGTCGAAACTGAAGATGGACGAGGTGACCGTCCGCCGCGCGAAGCTGATGAAGCTCCGCCGTGAAGGCGTCCGGTACGACGACGACCGCGTCGGAGAACTCGGCTACTGCAGTCGTAAGTCGTAGCGCCGCCTGTAAGGACGTGACCCGCGTAGGCCCACCGCGCCGAGGAGGCCGCCGAGGTCAGCATCTACCGGCAGCAGGAGAACGAACGTTTCGACGCGCCCCTCAAGGCCGCCTGGCCCCGCGCCACCGAGCCGTCCCCGGTCTTCGACAAAGAGGGCACGTCGTCGATTACGCCCTCGACTTCCGCGCCGTCGACGCCGTCGTGCGGCTGATGGACCGCCGGGCCAAGCCAAGGTGTTCCGCCACATCGCGCGCGGCCACCCACGCAAGATCCTCATCACCATGCCCCCACGGCATGGCAAGAGTCGGCGTGCCGCGCGCTGGGCACCCCTGTGGTACCCCTCTTCCAGCAGAAGTCGCGCCCCCTCGAGGGCGGCGTGTGGAAGTGACCGTGGATCACCGAGAACCGCATCACCCCGATGGCGTTCCGCGGTATCGACCTCACCCGCACCGTCGTCGCCGTCGACCAGGCCGGCGGCGAAGGTGACACCCACGACGAGACCGGCATCATCGGTCCCAGCCGGGACGCCGACGGCGACATGTACGTCCTTGCCGACCGATCCGCGAACATGGGCGCCGACACCTGGGGCCACGAAGCCTGCGCCTCGCCATCGCACTCCAAGCAGACGCGTTCGTGGTCGAGGACAACTTCGGTGGCGACCAGTCCGCGCAGATCATCCGCCAGGCATGGCGCGACCTCGAGTGGTCCGGGGAAGCCCAGGGCCTGCTGATGCCGCGCATCATCCCCGTGCACGCCAAGCAGGGAAAGAAGCTCCGCGCTGAACCCGTCGCCCAGCTCGCCGCGCAGGTCCTCGTCCACCACGTCGGGGAGCTCCCGCGCCTCGAGGGGCAGCTGGTCACCTGGATGCCCGGCATGGACCCTCACCGAACTGGCCGACCCCATGCTGGAGGGCCTCGGCACGCAGCACCACACCGATAACCGCCTCCGCAGGCGGAGGTGAAAATGTCACCTCCATGCCTTCGGACACCCGGTCAAGCAGCACGTTTGCAGGTTCTGGGGTCTGTGAATTCAGTTACTCTGGGCCAGCGAAAGTTCAAGAATGCGGACATACGGAATCATGCGAACTGATTTGGTCGTCCTGAAACTGCACCACTGCACGGCCAACTTGCCTACAGTGTGCGTACCGGCTCCCTCGTAAGGGAGAGCCCGGAAACGAGGCCGGCGGCCGACCTGGATGGCCGACCGCCGGGGTGACGGTTGCCGTCAGATGGGGAGCGAACTGATCCACTGCGTCCAGTCCAGTTGCAGCTGGATGAGCGCGACGAACAGGATCATCAGCTCCACGTCTGACGGCTTCTCGTTTCCGAGCACGTGCGAGACCCTTCTTTCGAAGATCGGAAGACCTCCCCCCGATCTAGATGCGGAAGGCGGACGGGTCTCGCAGAGCCGTGAGGACACTCTATGACCACGGACAGCACAACCACGGTTCATGTGGGGAAAGTTGGACGTACGTGGGACGTGTGCCACATTCCATAGGCTGGCAAAGCACCACCTAAAGGGCGCGATCGGCGCTCGACCGCTCCTCGGGCGCCCCCCGCTGAGAGTGCGATCCGATCCGCGCCGAGGGAACACCCGAGACCCACGCCCGTACCCCGATCGATAGGCGCGGGGCCTGGATCAGCGGGGGACTGCTGTGGGCCTCTTCTCCAGCGCCAAGGACGCCGTCATCGACGCCCGGTCCTGGCTGAACTACAAGCCCCTGTACTCCGACACCCTCGGCATGCCCAACCGCCGCGCGTTCCCCGAAGTCCACGCCACCTGGGTACCGGCCGCCGACGACCACCGCCTGTCCGCGTACAAGCTCCTCACCGCCTACGACAACAACCAGGTAGCCGAGCTGTCCGCGTTCCTCGACGGCGACAACGCCCGCGAGGAGCGCGAGTTCGGCGACCCCAGCATGTTCGTCGACACGATCACCTCTCACGTCCTCGGCGACGAGCAGACCATCACCGTCCCCGACGCCGAACAGGCAACCGAGACGGCCTCCGCTGAGGCCGCGACCGCAGAACGCGTGCAGACCCTGCTGCGGAAGTGGGCCGACGAGGGACTCCTCCCCATGCGGCTCCTCCAGGTCAAACGGAAAGCCGTCGGGCTCGGCGACGGCGTCATCCTCCTCTACTGGGACGCTGACAAGCAGCGCATCTGCATCAAGACCTTCGACTCCGGCTTCTACTTCCCCGTCCTCGACGAAGACTCCGACGGCTCCGACTTCCCCGACCGGATCCACTTCGCGTGGGAAGTCGCCGAGGAGAAGAAGCGCCACCTGCCCGCCCGACTGCGCCGCATCACGTACCACCTCGACTGGATCCGGCCTCAGACCGCCAACGGCGTCGACCAGACCGGACGGCGCGCCGTACGCGCCACCGTCCTGTCGGAGCCCACCGACGAGCAGCCCGCACAGCCCCTCCTTGGCCGCGGCGACGCCCTCGACCAGGCCGGCGCCATCACCCGCCCCTACCCACGGAGCGAGGAGCCCTCTACAGGACCGTGTAGCTGACGGACGCGATCTGGGAGCTCGGCGACCTCAAGGGCCCCGTCGACATCGACGGCCTGCCCATGGACAAGGCCCGCTTCGCAACCACGCCCAAGGCTAGGTCCTCGACCACCTGGACCTGTACCAGGACTTCGTACCGGTCATCCACCTCCCCCCCCGCGGCCGGGGAACACTGGGGGCAGTCCTCCCTCGCCAAGACGTTGCAGGTCAGGCTCGCGAGAGCCATCGCTGCCGTTCGATATCGGTTACCTGGCGCTGGGCATGGTCGACTTCCATCTGGGCGAGATGGGCGTAGTGCTGGACCACCTCGGCGCCGAAGGCCTCCTGGGCCAGGACACTGCTCCGGAACGTGGCCAGCGCGTCAGCGAGGGTGGGCGGCACAGGCGTGCCACCCCCGCTGTATGCGTTGCCTGCCGTTTCAGGACTGATGGCGAGCCGCTGCTGGATGCCGTGATCCATGGCCGCCAGTACTGCGGACAGGGCCAGGTACGGGTTGGCATCCGCCCCCGGTACGCGGATTTCCAGATGGAGGCCCTTTCCGTGGCCGACGACGCGGACAGCGCACGTACGGTTGTCGTGGCCCCAGTGCAGCGTGGTCGGCGCGAACGATCCGGGCGTGAACCGTTTGTAGGAGTTGACGTTCGGGGCATAGAACGGGCCCAGTTCCGGCAACGCCGCGAGCAGCCCCGCGATCGCGTGCCGTCCCGTCTGGGACAGCTCGTATTCGTTGTCGGGAGCTTGGAGTTGACTGAGACCGTTCGACCACAGCGAGACGTGCAGGTGCAGGCCGTTGGCCCGCCCCGTCTCCGGGGCCGCCATGAACGTGGGCGCCAGTCCGGTGCGGGCGCCCAGGGTGCGTACCGCGTGTTTGAACAGCAGATGCCGGTCGCAGGCGGTGAGGGCGTCTCCGTAAGGGAAGGTCACCTCGACCTGGCCGGGGCCGGCCTCGGTCTTGATCGCTTCCACGGGCATCCCCGCGCCGGCGAGCGCCCGCTGAAGACGGCGCAGGAACCGGTCGGACACGGGGTCGTGGTCGAGGGCGTAGTCCAGGTTCTCCGTCGTCAACGGCCGCAGGCCTTGATAGTTGGCCTGTTCCGCGTCCTCGTACGTGCCCTTGTAGAGGACGAACTCGGTCTCGATCCCCGCCTTGGGGTGCGAACCGTGCCGCGACAGCCGTGTCAGCTGCTGGTGGAGGATCTGGCGGGGCGCGATGTCGATCGGCGTTCCGCCGTGGTGGACGGCATCGCCGAGTACGACGACGGTGCGCGGCAGCCACGGCACGACGCTCAGAGTCGACAGGGCCGGTTGCACGGACAGGTCCTGGTAGCCGGTCTCCCATGAGGTGAGAGCGAAGCCGTCCGCCGGACTCATGTCGATGTCGGTGGCCAGGACGTAGGCGCACACCTCGGCGCGGTGATGCGCGACGCGCTTGAGGAAATGGTCCGCGTCGTAACGCTTCCCCTTCAGTCTCCCCTGTAGATCGGGGACGGCGAGCAGCACCGTGTCGATGGCGCCCGCCTTGACGAGGTTCCGCAGGTCGGACAGGGAGAACGCCTTCTCGGAGCGCCCGCGCTGCTCGGGGACGGACGCGGCAGTCATGCGTGCCACGGTGCCGTTGCCGCTCGTGGTCCTCGTCATCAGACGACCTCGTCTTCGTACGTGGCCGCCGAGCGGTCGAAGTTCTGGGCCGGCACCTCGTACGAGCTGCCCTGCTTCCGCCACCACGCCCATGCCAGCGCGAGGACGACGAGCAGAGCGACCGGCGCGTAGTTGAAGGTCTCCACGGACACCAGGCCGCCGCCGGCGGGGCGGGTGTGCGGCAGACAGAACAGCGCCGTCACGAACACCACCCAGACAACGGCGATCGTGCCGACGGCCACGCCCCAGCTGCCGAGGTTCCATGGGCCGGGCCGGAAGCGGTCCCGGTTCTTGACGCGCAGGTAGATCGGGATCGCGTACGCCGGAGTGATACCGACCACGTTGATGCTGGTGATCGCCGCGTACGCGACCGGGCTGTACAGGCTCGGCAGGGCCAGCACGGCTGCGCACACTACTGCCAGCAGCACGGCCATGCGCGGAGTGCCGGTGCGGCGGTCGACCTGGCGCCACAGGTGCGAGCCCGGCAGCGCCCCGTCACGGGAGAACGCGAACACCATCCGGCTGGCCGCGGCGGTCTCGGCGTTGCCACAACACAACTGCGCGATGATCACGATCAGGAGGAGTGCCTTCGCCCCCGCCAGGCCCAGGGCATCCAGGAAGATCTGCGCCGGAGGCACCCCCGTCGCCGTGGCCACGGTGCCCGCGTAGTCCTGAATCGCGAACGTGAGCCCGGCGAGCAGGACGAACCCTGCCAGCCACGACCAGCCGATCGCGTGGATGATCCCGCGGGACGCGGACACCTGCGCGTCGGTCGTCTCCTCCGACAGGTGCGCGGAGGCGTCGTATCCGCAGAACGTGTACTGGGCCAGCAGCAGACCGAGCACCGCCGCGTAGAGGGGGCTCCAGCCGGTGTTGTTGACGAACTCGCCGAACACGAAGTCCGAGGACTGGTGATGGGAGGGGACGATCGCCAGAGCGCCGACGATCACCGTGACGCCGCCGAGGTGCCACCAGACGCTGATGCTGTTGAGGATGCTGACCAGCCGGACCCCGAAGAGGTTCAGGGCGAGGTGCAGGGCGAGGATGCACAGGAAGATCACCATGATCTTGCCCGGCGTCGGCTCGAATCCCCACTGCAGGTTGAACAGGGCACCCGTGAACAGCGCGGCCCCGTAGTCGATGCCGGCGATCGCCCCGAGCAGGCCCAACAGATTAAGCCAGCCCGTGTACCAGCCCCACTTCCGTCCGCCGAGCTGCTCCGCCTGGTAGTACAGGGCCCCGGAGGTCGGATAGGCGGAGGTCACCTCGGCGAGGGCAGCGCCGATGAACATCACCATGGCACCGACGACGAGCCAGCCCCACAGCATCACCGACGGGCCGCCGGTGTTCAGGCCGAAGCCGTACAGGGTCATACAGCCGGACAGGACGCTGATGACGCTGAAGGAGATCGCGAAGTTTCCGAACGGCCCCATGCGTCGGGTCAGCACGGGCTCGTAGCCGAGCTCCCGCAGGTATGCGTCATCGGACTTCCGGGACGACGCACGGGGGTTCGGACTCAAGCGGGACACAGGTCAGCCTCCAGGCTCAGAGAGAAACAAATGGACAGGTTCATGCCAATGGGACTTCATGGGCAGCTGATTCTGGTTACGGGTGCACCCCGGCGCGTGGCCTGCGGGTACGGGCGTAGGCCAGGGACTCGGCGCGTGCTCGAAGAAGCAGCGCCTCACCCGGGTCTGGCCCTACGGCCCCGTCATGCACCGACGCCCACGGCTCGCGGGCCGCGTACGGGCCCATCGCCTCGAACACCTCGGCGGCTTCCAGATACTGGTGGCCGGCCCACAACGCGTAGGCAAGAAGGCTCAGGTCAGCCACTGAGCGCTGCTCTCCGTGCGTTTTGTGGAACCAGTCTCGGAAGGCGGTCAGCGTGTAGTCGAGCGTCGACTCCTGCGCCCACTGTCGCCGCCACAGCGGATCGACGCGCGATCGCCGTCGGAGCTCGACCTGCGCGTACGCGGGCAGAAGCAGCAGTGCCGATCCGACGGGCCGCTGCGAGGCGACGGCCCGACCGAAGTCGACGACCGCGGCCAGGGAGGCACCCGGCGGACCATCCAGGGAGAGCATGAACTGCAGCACCCGGTGGTAGGCCTCCCGATTGAACGGGTCACGCCGGTTGACCTCGTACAACAGCCCCCACGGACCGCTGGGCATCATCGGCTCTCCGGGGTTCACCCGGTGTTCCTGGCGCAGCTGCCGAGTGTCGATCTGCGCCAGAGCCAGGAGGCACACCCACGGCACGGGATCATGCGGCGCGCGACGAGCCGCCAGCAGCGCATCACGCCGAGCCCTGATCTCGAACTCCATCGTCTGCGGATGCTGTTGCCTGTGCGCGCGCAGCGCCCGCTCGACGGCCACGCGGGCACCCATCAACTGCGCGTCGTAGCTGCCAGGCTCTTCGTCGAGCCACACGCCCACCACATCCGACCGGGCGGCAGCCACCGCCAGCAGCTGGGTGCGTGACGTTCGCAGTGCCCAATGCGTGGCCGTGGCCAGCAGCAGTTGCCGTGCCGTTCTCCAGCGGCCGGCCTGCAACTCAACCAGGGCCACGCCCAGGTCGTCGTCGTGGCCGGCGGGGTGATACACGAGGCGCATCAGAGTCCCCCGCCGTGAACGGGACTGTGGCGAAACGCGAGTTCGAGGCCGCTCGTCCGGCGTGTTCGAACTGTGCGAGGCGGCGTCGTGCGCTCTGGGTTGAACGTCAATGTCATCGGGGGCCTCAGGCAAGTTGGGGGTGGGGCCGCGAAGTGGGTGGGTGCATCGCCGCTGGGAAGCGAAGCAGTGACCGGGTCGGGGACCGAGTCGGGCTGCCTAGAAGCGAACCTGGCCGATCATGTCCGCGATGCTGGTCATGAACCGGTCGATGCTCGGAGCCACAGAGGTGCTCGACAGGAAGAACCCGAAGAGCGCGCAGACGATCGCGGGTCCAGGATTCACGGACTTGCTGCGGATCAGAACGACCACGACGATGCCGAGCAACAGCACGAACGAGATGCTCAGAGCCATCAGGAGGCCGCTTCCTCCGCAGACCCCTGCCGCTCCCTGCGTGCCTGGCTCAGCGCGCGGCGCAGAGCATCGGCCCGGGTCAGCGATCGCGGGGCCTTGGGAAAGACGTGCCAGTGCATCCCCGGAGGCGTCGTGCTCTCGGCGGACGGCACGACGACGTGGCACTTCTGCCCCAGCGCAACGGTCCCCGGCTCCTCCCAGCGGGCCGCGGTGCCCACCGGAACCAGGAAGTACAGCCGGGGCTCCGGACCCCCGTGGTCCAGGATCACCGGGCCGACCGGCTCGCCACCCTCGCCGAGGATCTCGATCGCGCGTCGGCCCACGGCCTCCACGGCGCGTACGGCATCCCACCACTCCCCCGCCGAGCACAGCTCGGGCTCCTCGCCGATGGGCATCCAGCGCGGCGGGTTCGCACGAGCCGCGGGACTGTCGTCGGACATGGAAAAGGCCTCCTCACCACTGCGTGTGAAGAGACCATTCCATTCAGCAAGGTGCCCTGCGCGGACAGTCTGTCCGTGGGGTCCGTTCGTTGAGATCCTTGACAGAAGCTCAGGTTGTGCTGATGCCCGTCCAACTGCCGAACGTGCAAAGCTCGTTGGAGGGGTGCGAGTCCATCCTGAGCAGCGCGGCGGTGGTCTCGCGAACGGACGGGTGGAACCGTGTGTGGTTGGGTGCGACCTTCCGTGCGCGCTTGAGGTCCGCGAAGGCACCGTCCCGGTCGTTCTCCGCGAGCTTCGCGGAGGCCACGTCGATGAAGTGGTGGCTCGACCGCTCACCGACGGTCGTGCTGGGCGGCGCCCACTCTCCGCCGGAGACCGGAGACCACTCGCCGAGACGGGCGAGGGCCTGCTCGGTGTCACCCGTGTCGATCATCGCGTGCACCTCGTGGATGCGGATGTTCGTCGGGCCGAACGACATCTCGTACGCCAGGGAGTCCCGGTTGCCCGCCATGCTCGCGACCTGCTCCGCCTCCCGGAGGTAGTCGTCGGCGCGATCGGAGTTGTTCTCGCGGGCTTCGAGAACAGCCAGTTTCAGCAGCAGCGCACCGTCGACCGCGAGCGCATCCTGCGTGAAGGAGTGTTCGGGCTGGAACCGCTCCAACTCGGTCCGCAGCCCGAGAAGCCTGCGGCGCGCCGGCGAGTACGCGCCCTGTCGCAGCATCGCTCCCGCGACCAGGTAACCGGCGGTGAACTGCATCAGCGGGTCACCGGAATGGTCGGCCGCCCAACGGACGCGCTCCAGCGCCGTGTTCGACAGGTCGTGGTGCCCCATCTTGTGGGCCAGCGAGTTCACGGCGCGATAGGCCCGGGCCAGGTGCCAGAACGCCTTGGCCCGGTCGCCGTTGTCACCGCCGAGGGCCACGTGCGTCAGTTCGGTGATGATCGGCGGAAGCAGGGGGCCCATCGGAGCGTAACGGGCGTCGCGCCGCAGGGCCGCCACCTGGTCCACCTCCGAAGCGAGCACGGGGAGCGCCCGCGGAGCGATCTCCAGATCGTCGGGGCTGTCGTAGCAGAGCAGGAGGCGGCGGAGCTCGGGTATGACGGCGTGGACGCCGTCCTCCGCCTCCGGCTCACCGTAGTACGGCTGGCCGGTCAGGACCTCGGGGCCGAAGCGCAGCGCCTTGGCGAGAGCCAGCACCAGCGAGGGTGAGGCCTTGCGTGCGCCCGACTCCAGCTTCTGCACGTAGCTCGGGGAAACGGCGACCTTCTGTGCCAGTTGGGCGGCAGACAGTTTCCGCGTCCTACGAGCGATACGGAGACGGTCTCCCAGCGTCAGGTTTTCACTCATCGGTGGCTCTGTCCCTTCGCGATGGAGCACTCAGGTCAGGGTACGGAAAAGGCCCTGGACCGCGACCGTGGTCGCCAAGTGTTAACAGAGCCGGAAGCGCCCCGATCGGCGGGCGAAGCCTGCTGGTGCCACCTTCAAGCTTCCAGCAAAGGCTTTGGATTCTGGCCAAACAGGGGCATCACCCCACAAACAGGCCAACATTTGGAAGTCGTTGCAGCCCTGTCGTCAAGAGCCCACAGAGAAGTGCCTATGGACAAACTGTCCGCGCCACGTTGACCCGCGACGACCTTCAAGACTGCCGAACCGCGAACCTCAACGGGTCGCTCGACACGCCACCTCCGCACCCCCGATGGCCAGTAGACCACGCCACGGGCGCTGCCTCGCCCGGGCGGCGCGGCGGCAACGGAAAGCCCGGCACCTTTACCACAACTCCATTCTACAGAAGCCGAGTTCACCAAGAGTTCCTACGGACAGCCTGTCCGCTGAGAGCACCAAACAGCTGGCAGGCTCTTTTACAAGGCCATCGCCCAGGGGCGGTCAGGTCGCGCACCAACTCCCATCAGCCGCATACGAGTTCGACCGGTTTCAGGAGTGCCGTGACGTCCAGTCACAAGATCTAGACTCAGGGTCGCGCGCCAGGTACCGGATGCCCGCCACAAGGTGGTCTACGAGTCCGTGCGCCATGACCTCGGGCGTTGCCACCGTTCGCGCCCGGTTCCAACGAGTTGAAGAGGGGTGTTCCCGTGCCCGAGAAGGTCACCAAGGACAAGGTTCTCTGCTACGTCGTACGCGACGGCAAGCTGTTGGTGTTCCGTCACACCAACTACAGCTACGAGGAAGTCGGCATCCAGGTTCCGGCCGGCAGTATCCGTGAGGGTGAGACCCCGGAGTCGGCGGCCCTGCGCGAGGCCCGCGAGGAGACCGGCCTCAAGGACTTCAAGATCGTACGCAAACTCGGCGAGACCGAGTACGACATCAGTCCGTACCGGTTCGAGATCCAGCGCCGTCACGTCTTCCACCTGGAACTCACCGAGCCGACCCCGGAGCGGTGGGCCAGCCAGGAGGACCACGACGGCGAGCAGGAGCCCACGCACTTCGAGTGCTTCTGGGTCCCGCTGGAGGCCGCCCACATCCTCCAGTCCGGCCAAGGCGCCCTGTTGGGACGCCTGTCCGACTGATCCCCTTCCGGTCTCGGCCACCCAGGAGGCAGCCGATGCGCCACACCCCCGAACAGCACGACCCGATCGCCCAGCTGTACCGAGGACTCGACACCGAGGACACTGCCAGCGCCGTATCGGTGATCTTGAAGTTACGCGGTGACACCTGCGACATCGACTGTCTGTACTGCTACGAGAAGCGCAAGGAAGCCCCGGGAGGAGCCCGAATCGACGCCGGTCAGGTGCACCGGCTCGCCGAGCTCTTCCGGGGGCGCCCCCTCGCGGTCGAACTACACGGCGGGGAACCGCTGACCGCCGGCCGCGACCACATCGCCGACATCCTGCGAGAACTGGCCGCACTGCCCAACGTCGTCCGCGTCTCACTCCAGACCAACGGCGTGCTGCTGGACGAGCAGTGGCTGGACCTCTTTGACGCGCTGTACCCCCGCCTGCAGATCGGCATCTCCCTGGACGGCGACGCCCGGGGCAACGCCTGGCGAGTCGGCTACGACAGCAGACCCGTCTACCCGCGCGTCGCCGACGCCCTGCGGCTGCTGGGCAGTCGTGGGCGGAAGGTGGGCGTGATCGCGGCGGTGACTCCCGCCGTGCTCGGCCGCGCCGAGGACGTCCTCGACCACCTCACGGACTTCAAGGCCGTGAACGCGGTCAGCTTCGTTCCCTGCTTCGACACCGCTGTCCGGCGTCCGACCGCTGTCACGGGCCGCCGCGTGCCGGCGAGCCGCATCCTCCAGCAGGCTGCCGTGGGCGACGCCGACGGTCCTGGCTGGGCCATCAGGCCCCACGAGTACGTGGAGTTCGTACTCGCCGCGACCTCCCATTGGATCAGCACCGGTCGCTTCGGCCGTGTGAAGTTGGAACCGGCCGTCTCGGCCATCCGGCGGCTGCGCGGGCTGGGCTCCGGCTTCTGCCACTTCTCCGACATGAAGTGCGACCACGTCTTCACTCTGTACCCCGATGGCCGGCTCGGCAGTTGCGACGAACTTCCGTGGCCGCAGGCCCGGCTCACGCTCCTCGACGAGAACCCTGTCGAATCCGATGTCGTCAAGGCTCAGCAAGGCTCGAACCTGCTGAACCAGGGCAAGGCCTTGATGGAGAAGTGCGTCACCTGCGACTACCGGTCGACGTGCGGCGGCGGCTGTATCGCCACGCGGTGGCGCTACGACCTGGCAGGGGATCAGGACGCCTACTGCGACTACCGGATACGGTTGATCGACGGTATCGCCGCGCTCCTCGCCCAACCCGGGCACACGACAGGTGTCTGGTGCCGCACAGCGCGCTCGCGTCCACGCACACCGAACAGCATGCGTGACGTCGGCGCCTTCCTCGCCCGCTGGAACCAGGCCGATTCGTTCAGGTCGCCTGTACGCGTCCTCACCAGCGCGCACGGCAACATCAACACCGTCGGCCTGCCCGGAGTCCACGAGGCCGACGACCTGGACCCGGCACATCCCCAGTGGCACGAGGCGATCGAGCCCGGGATCCGGCCCTTGGTCGACGCCATCACCAGGGACTGGCAGCTTGTCACGTACGACAGCTGCCAAGGGCACCCCTACGCCGGCTTGGAACTGCGGCCCGCCGAGCGCCGGATCGGCATCCTCCCGCGCACCCCGGCCGAGTACGCCGCAACGGCCGCCGCCTTGTGCCGGGCACTCACCGTAGCCGCCGTTTCCCTGCCGACCACGGTGAGTGTGACCCTCGGACGGTCCGAACTGGAGTGCGAGACCACGGGCCGGACAACGCCCGTGTTGGACCTGACACTGCTGCCGACTCCCGGCCACGACTGGGCAGCGTACTTCGACGCCGTGGACACGGCCACCGCGGTCATCGCGGAAGCCTTGCGCAACGAGCGCCCCACGCCACAGGCCGAATGCCCGTGCCCGGTACCGCAGACCGCCGCAGATGCTGCCGAGGGGGTGATGGCGTGATCAGCGCCGCGGACACTCAGACCGTTCACCAGCTACTGGGGCGGATCGTGTACTTCCACGCCCTGATCATCGAACCCGCACTCCGGCCGGGTCCGCCGCCCGAGCCAGGTCCGGCGTGCTGCAACCACGGCGTCCCGGCACTCGGAATCCGCCGCACCGTCGACGAACTGCTGCCCGACTCGGCCTGGGCCGCGCTCGGTGACGTCGCCGCCACACTCCCGGATCACCACCGTCCTTGTCCCGACGCCGCCGGGGCGTGCTGCGCCACCTGCTCCATCGCGTCGGCGGCTGCGGCCGTGGCAGCCGGATGGGCTCAGACCGAGTGCCATGGATACCGGAAGGAAGACGCCACGGAAGCGCTCCTGCGCGTCTGCGGAGATGCGGCGACCGTCAGACTCGGGCGGGTTTTCGCCGCCCAGCACGACGCCCCGTGCCCCGCGCTGCTTGGGTCCGACGAGGTCCTGGCCATGCGGGAGGCACTGCCCGGCCCGGAGCAGCTTCCGCTGACCGGCGAGCTCCTGGCCCTGTGGGCCGATCCGACCGTGACCACCCACCAGCCCGTGGCCAGTTGGCTCAACCACTGCACCGGCCTGGACGACGTCCGCCGTGTGCTCGACACGAGGAGGAGCGGCACGTGATCCACATAGCCGAGACCGTCACGGTCGGCAGCGTCGAGGGGTTCCTCGACGACGACGAGCGAGCCCGACTCGCCACCGTGATGAGCGGCTTCCTCGCAGACGAGGGGCCTGCCCACTTCGACGCGGGGCGGACGACCTCGATCCACGAAATCCCCGGCCACTCCCCCGAGCAGGCAATGGCCGTGTACGAGCCGGCCGGGCGGGTGGAGGTTCCACGAATACCCGGCGAGGCGGAGAAGCTGCTGCAGCACGCCTTCGACCGCGCCCGCCCGGCCCTGTCGCGTGTCATGCCGTCGATCACCACCTGCCGTCCTTGGACGTACGTCGAATACGGCCCCGGCCAGCACATCACAGGCCACGTCGACGGCATCGCCCCCGACCCACTGGCCTGGCCGCGGCAGATCGCCGGAATCAGCGTGGTGATCAGCGAGGCGGAGGCCGGCGGCGCGTTCTACGTCGAGAGCTGCTCCAGCGACCACCTGTGGAACGCCCGCCTGGAGGGCCGAACGGACGGCTACGCGGACGGCATGTGGCTGGCCCACGACGGATCGGACCTCTCCGCCGACTGGTTCACGGCAATGCCTCGGACCCGGTGGAAGGTGCACCCCGCGCCGGGCACCGCGCTGCTCTACGGCTCCCAGCTCACCCACGGCACCGAGCCGGTGACCCGTGGCCGGGTCTCGAAGTTCATCAGCTGGCTGATCGCCGAGAAGCCCGAGGAGTGAGCCTCGTGTTACTCGCCCTGGAAGGCATCGCCGGATCGGGGAAGAGCACGTTGCGTGACCGGCTCCTGCGCTTGGTTGCGGCCGAGGGCATCCAGGTCGGCCATGTCGGCCAGTTCTCGTGGCTGTCCTTGGAGGCGACCCGGACCATCATCGGGCTGCGTGCCGGCCGACCGGCACAGGACAGCGACCAAGCGGTGGCGGCCGTTCGCCGAGATCTTGAGCTCCATGCCCGCCACAATCTCGTCCCCGCCAGGTCCGTCGGGCCGCTGATCGCCGACAGGCTCACCCTGTCGACGGCGTGTCTGCTCGCCGTCCTACACGATCGGCCTGTCGCCGACTGTGTGCGGGAGTTGGCCGATGTGGCGGCAGCCAGGGCCGAGCTGACCGTGCTGCTGACGACCCCACCCGAGCTCTGCCGCACACGGCTGTCCCGCCGGTCCACCCCGCGCCGCTTCGGCGAGGACCTGCCGACCGCGGCCCGGCTCGCCGAGCTGTACGAGGCGGCAGCCACCGCGTGGTCCGAGGCGACCGGGCTGCCCGTGCTGCGGCAGTCATGCGCCACCGAGTCCGATCTCGACCTGCTGGCCGCCGCTTGCATGGACCGGCTACGTGCAGCCGTCCCGCGAGTTGCCCGAACCTGAGGAGCCTCTCCATGCGACTTCACCCGCTGCATCCCGCTTCGTGGGTTCTCGATCAGGTCCGTTCCGCAGGGTGGGACGTGCTCGACCTGCTCTCGTTCACCCGTGCAAGCACCTTGGTGCTCGTCAGCCGCGACAGCGCGCCCGCAGTGGTCCTCAAGGCCGGCTTCGGCGGCAACCACGTCCTAGCCGAGCTCGACGAGGACGATCGCAGAGCCGCCTACGGGTTCTACTGGTATGCCGCAATGACCCAGGCCGAACGGGCTCTGACCCGCGAGGACTTCCGCCACGAGATCGACGCCGCCCGGGTCGCCGAGAACGCCGACCACGTCGTACCGCTACTGGAGGAAGGCAGTACCGACCGGTTCGACTGGTACACCATGCCCTACTGCGACGGCGGCAACTTCCAGCCCCGACTCGCAGCCGCCGCGTCCGGGCAGGGCGAGGACGTCGCGGCGGGCCTGGGCATCCTGGCCGACGTCGCCGAAGGGCTGTGGACCCTTCACGAACGTGGGATCGTGCACCGCGACGTCTACCAGGAGAACGTCCTCGTCCACCACGGCCAGGGACTGATCACCGATCTCGGAGCCGCCCGCCGGATCAACACCCCTCGCGGGCCGGTCAGGCGCGGCCCGGAGGTGCACTGGCCGCCGGAGTACTCGACCTGCTACGACCGCGCCACCCCCGCCGCCGACGTCTTCAGCCTTGGGGTCCTGGTGTACCGCTTCGTGTGCGCGGACATCCCGCGCCACGGTCACTCCCGGCTCGACGCCGCCCCCTCCATCCTCCGCTCGGTGATCCCCGCGGCCCTCGCTTACGCGCCGGAGGACCGACCGACGATGGCCGAGCTGCGCGACGCCCTCCGGCGGACGGCCATCCCAGCCACCGCGCTGACCCAGCACGGTCATTGACCCACTCCGCTGGAGGGAGACCGCGGTGCCCACCGCCCGCTCACCGCCGCACGACGTGGCGCCACACCCAGTACACGGACCCAACATCTCCGTCTGGAAAGGACGAGCACTCTCATGGACAACGACCAGATCAGCGCCTTCCTCGCCGCCGTGGACGACCTGCGCGGTGAGGACGAGACCGTCCGCACCACCGCTCACACATCCAGCGTCTCCGCTGAGGGATGGCCGACCACCGAGGCCCCCACTGGCTCCGACGCGGCCTGAGCTCCACGCACCACACCAGCAGCCGAGCATAGGTGAGCACAGCCTGGGGTCGGACCACCACTTGGTCCGGCCCCAGGCCCAACCCCGCCGGAAGGACCCGCCTCGTGAACACGACCACCATGGACTTCTCGTTCGAGCCGATCCGGACCCTGCACCGCGACCGCGCCCGCCAGATCCACACCCTCATACAGTCCGCCACTCAGCATCCGACCGAGACAGAGGTGCCGTCGGCGGTCGCCGTCGACTACTGCCTGGCCCACCACGTCCTAGAAGGTGCCGAAGCCGCCGCCCGAACCCGCGACGCCGCTGTCTTCGACTGGTACGGCGCGCACCCGGACGCGGACACTCCAGACTTGTCCACACACACCCTCGTCGGCCCGCGCGTCGTGGTCGCTCCCGACCTGGACCGCCTGCCTCGCTCGGGAATCTCGGAGACCCCCTATTACGTGCTGGGCCCCGACACCACCGCCGCCCCGACGGCCCTGCGAGAACTGGTCGCCACCGCGTGCGCCACCGGCGCCCGGAACGGATTCGCCTCCCTGCTGGCAGACCACGCCGTCGTCGTCTGCCTGCTGCGCCGTAAGGGGCTCGGCGACACCCTCGACAGTTGGACCATCACCCGTCTGCCCGGCACCGTCTTCTGCGACCATGTCGGCGACCCCGTAGTCGTTGCCCGCGATCTCATCCACGAGGCGGGCCACAACTGGCTCAACGACGCCTTGACCGCGACTGCCTGCAAGATCAGCGACGAGGCGCGGTTCCACTCCCCGTGGAAGAGGACGATGCGCCCCGCCTTCGGCTTCCTGCACGCCTGCTGGGCATTCCCGCTGACCATGATCTACACCGCCCGTGTCCTGGAGGAGACCACCGGAGACCTGCACCGCTTCCTGGCCGCCTACCTGGACCAGCAACGCGCCCTCCTCTCTCAAACTGCCAACGACCACGCCGACGCGCTCTCCCTCGTCTCCGACACCGGCCTGCGGCAGCGTCTGTACTCCGTCCACGAGGAAGCCCTCAGCCTGTGAACAACTGCGCCCATCTGACAGCCTCCGTAGCCACCGGGCCCGGGGCCGGGACGCCTGAGCCTGGCGTAATCCTGCTCATCCGCCCAGTCGGCGGGCCAGCGACGCAGGCACACGCCGGAGCAGCGAGCCTCGAAATGAACACGCCCATCACAGAGAACACCGCCTTCAACGTCGGCTCCGTCGCCAAGCAGATCACCGCGTACCTGTGCGTGAGCGCTGCCCGTGCCGGCCTGTTGCGACTCGACAGCTCCGTGGACAGCATCCTCCCCCGCTTCCGCGTCCCCGGCGTGACTGTCGCCGAACTCATCCAGCACCTCGGCGGCATCCGTGACGCCGAGTCCATGCTCTCCCTCGCCGGGCTCCGTGACCTTGACCACTACACCGCCGACGACTTGCTGCAACTGGCCTATCGCCAGCGCGACCGAGCCGTGGAACAGGGCCGGTTCCTCTACAGCAACACCGGTTACCTCCTCCTGGCGGAGGTTCTGAGGCACGTCCACAACGCCCCGCTGCAGAAAATCGCCGAGCAGCAGGTCTTCGCCCCGCTCGGTATGTCCTCAGCACGTTTCAAGGGTGATCCGCGCGAGGTCATCGCCGGCTCGGCGTCCAGCTACCAAGCGACCGCCACCGGCTGGTCCCACGAGCAGCGCCCCGTCACCCTGCCCGGCCCAGGCTCACTGTGGTGCACCGCCGCTGACCTGGACCGCTGGCTCGGCCACCTCTGGCACGAATGGCAGACGACACCCGACGGCACGCTCCCGTTCGGGCAAGACCTCAGCTACGGGCCCAGCGACCACGCCCACTTCACGTACGGGGCCGGCCTGTACGCCGATCCGCGTCCCGGCCGCACCGCCGTCTTCCACTACGGACACGAGCAGGGCTTCTCCGCTGCAGCCTTCCTCACCAGCACCGGCCTCCGCATCGTCTGTCTGTCCAACCACTCCGGCATCGCGGCCGACCACATCGCCGCAGCAGCCATGACCGACCCGGCCCACGACGCCGCCACCGACACCGGACGACGCCTGTCCCGCATCCTTCGCGACCAGTCCTCACCGAGAAACGCGGCGGCGGACGACCGCAGCAGCGAGGAGGAGATGCCGCATGCACCGGTCGGTACATACGCCTGCGGGGAGGTACCAGGAACGGTGCGCCTCACCCTCAGCGGGGACTCCCTCTACCTGTGGCGGCGTGGCACCCGAGACCTTCTCACAACCACCGGCACGTCGACATACGCGGCGAACGGCTACACGCTGACGCTGCCGACGAAGCTGACGGGCGGCAAGGAGACGCAGGTCGACAGTTTCGTCCTTGACCTCGATCGCGCCCCGGGGCTGCGCTATCAGCGGTGCCCCGACTGACATGCTCGTCCAAGGGAGGCACATCGGCGTTGCAAGACCGGTCGCTCACCGCGCACAGAAGCTGCTCGGTTCCGAAGAGGCGTGCCCAGCCTGTGGCGCTTCCAAGCGGGCCGCAGGAGTCCACTGCTTCGAAGCACGACCTCAGGCGGCTTGATGCTGCTTCCTCATGGCGGGTGGACCGAACGGCAACCACGAGTTGATGGCCGAAGGTGACATGCGGGGTTGGTCATCGGCACCTCGCTCAGCGGATCCACAACCACGAACTGAAGACGGCGCACCTGCCGAGCTGCTGCCCATACCACCTACTGATGGCTCCGCCACGATCTCGAACCACATCGTCTTGCCCTGCGGTTCCGGTTGTGTCCCCCAGGCATCCGCCAAGGCGTCCACCAGCAGCAGGCCTCGACCACTCTCATCGTCCATCCCGACCTCAACGACGCTCGGCACCGACGCATTGGTGTCCGTGACTTCGACTCGAAGCCGTTCATAGGATCGCCTCACTGAGACCTCGCACGGGGCCCCCGTGTACAGGATGGCGTTGGCGATGACCTCGCTGGCCAGCAACTCGATGGTCTCCAGTGCATGGTTCGACAGTGGAAGGCCGAGATCCTGGGCCAGCGAGACGACTCGGCGGCGGGCAGTCGGGACAGCATCGACAGTGGCCGCAACCGTAAATCCGCATGTCGGATGTTCGGGACCGCGACGCGCCATGACAATAACCTCACCTCGGTAGTGGCCTCAGTGAAGAGAAGACTTCCACTCGCCAGGTCCCGTACGAGGACAGTCTGTCCGTAGGTGCATCCAGCAAGGCGCCTTGAACCACTCAGGGGTTGTGGTATTTGACCAGAACCTGGTGACGCCGGGAAGAGAGAAGGGCGTATGTCACGTTGCACCGTAAGCTTCCATACCTCGCGCCAAACCTACCCTGCCGAACACGACTGCACTCACCGTGACCGATTAACTGCCGACGACGCCATACCCGGACAGTTCTCAGTGGCGTTCAACGACTCGAAATACGTGCCCGGCATCGTTGTCTTGCCGAGGACTTCGCGCACAGAGAACCGAGCCCTATTGACCGCGTCCGCCCTGCGTACCAGCTAAGAGCAGAGTTCGCACGCTCAACCGGCGACAGAGCTCATGGACCGTTGTCCAGGAGCATGAGTAGGAACCCTGACAGGGCGGCATAACGACTGCCTCCGGCAGGCTTCGCATCATCCACCTTTGCCACTGACGAGTTCGGCAGGGTCCCCGGCTAGATCGCTCCAGGAGCCGCCTTGAAATGGGTAGTGAGGTGCTGCAACGCGTTCCACGCATCAGCGTTGGTTCCGTCGCCGAAGGGGTAGTGCAGGGCCGGGTGCTTGCGTGCGCCCAGGAGTTTGGGGCTTAGGGCGAGGGGCGGGCGGCGGGCGCGGGTGAGCCCGATGGCGTTGACGTCCCGGGCACCGAGGGTGAAGGACACCGGGATGGGCGGAGCCGCGAGACGCGGGGGCAGCGTCAGGTCCGCGCGCCCTGCCCGGAGCGTGGTGAGCATCGACACCAGGCCGTGCTCATCGACCAGCGCGGCTGCAAGGGATTCGACGGCGTCCAGAGGGACGTCCGCAGCTGATGTGTATCCGAGGGTGAGCGTGATGTCCTGGGCGACGCCAGCCTTCGTGCGCGCCGTACGAAGGGTGGCGATGGACGGATGGCCCTCTGCGCCGATCGCGACAAGATGGGTCGGAGAAGGCGACCGTTCGCGGGCCAGATCCGTCAGCTGGCGAGGTGACCAGGGCAGGTTGACCGGCTCTGATGTACTCCACCCCACCGGCGCCGAGCCGGTCAGGTGGCGCCAGGCGGTCTCCAGGCTGCGGCCGAGGACCAGGTCGGCGGTGGGGGCGTGGAGCGTGCGGAAAGTGAGGGTCAGCTGGCGTTCCGAGGTGGACTCGGTGTTCTGGGTGAACGCGTCGGCCACTGTGGTGCTGGTGGGGTTGAACGTTCCCTGCTTCCAGGCAAGGGCGACCCCGGACAGGCCGTCGTAGTAGCCGCCGGCCGGGTCCTGGACCACCCACCGGTTGGGGGCGCCCCGCAGCGCTGTGCGCAGGGGGAGAGTGAGCCGGGTCTGGGGCGGGGTGACCAGGTGCAGGGCGCGGTTGGGGGCGCTCGTGGTGCGGAGCACTTCGGAGAGCCAGGTGGTGAAGGCGAGGACGGGACGGTCGGAGATGACGACCGCCGTGGAGTCGGTCAGGACGTCGACCGAGGGAACGGCGGGAGCGGAGAAGCCGACGACTTGCTCTGCGTCGTCGGCCGACTGCTCCTGCGGAATGGCCACCAGGAGTGTCGTACGTGTGCCGCGCGGCCACACCGTCCCGCCGAGCAGCGTGGTCAGGCGTCCGCACACCGAATCAGCGAGAGCTTCTGCTTCGGGTACCGAGGTCGAGGCGTGGGTCTCGGTCCACCAGTACGGCGGCGGCGGCGCGGACACATCGGGGCCGAGGAGGCGTTCCGCTTCGCCGGGTGTGTGGACCAGGAGCGGCGCCTCAACGGAGACCAGCGGACGGCCGACACTGGTGCACAGCTGAAGGACACCGCCGTCACCGGTCGAGGTCAGCCCCAGGTCGGGGCCGCCGGCGGAGAGGCTGGCGAGCAAGGAGCGGGTGTCCGGCATCTTCGGGGTGAGAGCTATGACGTCCTTGGTCACGTCGGGAACTCGCCGACCCAGGAACGTTCGAGGAGGTGCTTGGGCAGGTACGCGGATTCGACGTCGACCGGGATGTCCGCGTCGAACGCCATGCAGGCGACGGCCAATGGCCCCAGAGCCACGAGGCCTTCGCTGCTCTGTGACCGTGTCTCGCTGTCGGTCCAGTACTCGCGATGCCAGGTGAGTGCTTCCGCCAGAGCCGTGTTGAAGGACTCCGGCTCCTGCCGCTGGTAGCGATGGAACATTTCCAGCGGCGGGTAGAGGATTTTCAGCATGAGCTCGGCACTGGCGATGTGGGGGGCTGCGGGGTCCGTGCCGTCGATCGCGGCCACCAGGGTGTTCCAGGTTTCCGGACGGCCGAACCAGGCGTTCTGCAGGGTCTCTACCCAGGCGTAGATGTATTCGTCGAACTCCACACCCGATGCGCGCAAGAATGAGACGGGCACGCGGGCGAGTTGATCGAGACGCTCGTTCTCCCGGCAGATCACCGCCAAGTAGTACGTGGTGAGCCAGTTACCGGCGTGCAGATACTCCTGCGGGCCGGTTGCCGGAAGACTCTTGATCTCACCTTTGCTTCCGATCCTGCATGGGACAGGACCTTCCGTAGCGGCTCCGGAGATGAACAGGCCCGATCCGACCTGCATCGCGGTGACCCACGCCTCCCACGTCGGGAATTCTTCGCCCACGGGATCCATCAGGCAGTTCCATTTGGCGACGGTCAGTGAATAGTCCAAGGCGTCGAATCGGTCGAACTCTGATGTTTCGAGTTCTGCAAGCGCTTCCTCGTTGCTCTGGACGATCGGCGCCATGGCTACGGCCACGTTGTCCACGGGGAAGTCGTGACGGGGAATATGGATGACCACGCGCCCATCTTTCTCACTTGATTTTCATGTGTTCAATGACGACGCCAGCATAGAGGGTGCCGTCCGGTTCCTGGACCTTGACCAGGACGTACTGCAACTTCCCGTCCTTGAGCGCCTGCCTGAACTCCCACGCGAGTGCGGCGTCCCGACCGCCTCGTTTCGTCATCTCGCCCAGAATGGTCCGCAGGTACAGATACGTCCCCTGCTTCACTCGCATACCGGCCGCCCCGCCGTCGTCGCCGACGTGCGGTTGCGCAGGATCCTCGGGGTCCGCCCGCCCCTGTCGCCACTGGAGGTCGTTTCCCGGCGCCTTGTCCTCGACGATCAGGATCTTGTCTTTCTCGAGCCTGTATGCACCGTCGAACATGTGGGCCCCTGTGGGCGTCTTCGGGAGGTCGATCTCCTGAGCGTCCGGGAACTCACGTCGAATGGCGTGGAGCCTGGACGCTTCCTCGCCCAGCCTCTCGGAGATCTTGCTGTTCGGAGGCACGCCTCTGAGCTCTTTGCCATAGACCTCTTGAGCGGCGGCAAGGGCCTCGCGGTTCGATGCCGAGGGCGTCTCGTCGAAAGCTTTCTGGGCGTTCATGAGATCCATATAGGCGCGACGTTCAGCAGTCCTTTTGTCGAGCCTCGGAAGAACGTCATCCGGAGCGGTACTCCGCGGAAGCGGCTTCGCACCGAACCGGGTCTCGGACGGACCACTCGGCAGGTCGTGTTTGGCCACGAAGCGCCCTTGGGCATCCTTCACGAGCTGGGGAAGTTCGACGCCGTCGACGAGCCCGATGTTGGGCTTCCTGCGTCCGAGGGTGTCGTAGTGCTTCTTGCGCCACTCCGGGTCTTCGTTGGCCTTCCGGACGTGCTCGTCCTGGATCGCCTTGCGCTCGGCCGTAGTCAGCTTCCGCTGTCCTTCGTCACGGGAGCCGTCGCCGTCCGCCCGATCCGCCCGATGCCCATCGGTTCCTGTGGGCCGTGTGACGCGATCACGCGGCCCGCCATGTCCAGGGTCGGAGCCGGTTGGGGTCCCCCTGCCCGTTCCCGGTCCGTCACCCGAACCATGCCCAACACCGTTCCCTGCGGCGCGCTCGCCCGTCCGGCCCACGTCGGCAACAGAATTCCTTCCCGCGTGAGCACCGACGAGTTCAGGCTCCCTGACTCCTGTCACCGGGGCGCGGGACGTCGAGTCGTCACCGGCTCGGGCGGCGGACGACGGCTCGGCCTTGGCCTGGGAGGCGTGCTGGTGAAGGGTGCCGTCGGCGTTGAGCAGGTGGCCCTTGTCGGTGAGGTAGACGACCCTTCCGGTCGCGTCGTCGACGTACGGGATCGCGTTGTCGGGGACCTTGGGCGACCGGAGGGCATCGCCTCGTTCGAGCAGGTCGAGTGTCGCCCCGGAGTCAAGTCTCTTCAAGGTGCTGAAGGCGTCACCGACCTTGATGTACGCGAACTTGCCCGCCTTGCCGACATACGTGAACGGGTCGACAGCCCGGCCCACCTTGCCCACCACCGACACGGCACGGGCCGCCGCACCGGTCCGGCCGGCACCGGTGGCCGCCGCGCCCGTCCCTTCGGTGCCCAGCAGGCCAAGGACGTTGAAGCTGACGGCGCCGGCGGCCCGGGCCGGGTTGCTCTCCCATGTGTCCCAGGCGACGAAGCCCTTGACGGTCTGCTTGTAAGTGGTGCGGGAATCACGCAGCCACGAGGGGAGTTTGTCGTCGGGCACCAGCCACCAGGTGCCGAAGGTGGCGCCGGTCAGGAACGAGGCGGTGCCGAGCTTGGCCAGGCCCGTCCAGGCCTCGCCCGCCGCGTCGGAGCCGTCCGCGCCGAACAGGGTGCCCACGCCATGAACGGTGCCCATCACACCATCGGTCCAGAAACCGTCCCAGACCTGCCCTGTCGTGTGCGTGAACCAGTCCCAGCCCTCGTACTCCTGCTCGACCGCCGCACCCCACGGGGTCTCCCCTGCCTGATCGAGGTCTTTGGCGCGATAGCCGTACATGTTCTCGCCGTGCGAGCCGTCGTCGACGGTCAGCGCGGTGCCGCCGACCAGAGCGGTGATCTTGTTGTGGCAGGCGAGCTCGGCGGCCTGGAACGCGGCGACCGTGGCGTTCACGTCATGCCACAGGTCATTGTTGGTGTCGACCTTGTCCTTGTCCTTGCGCCAGTCGTCGTCCCCGGCCAACGAGTCCACGAACGTCCGCGCATCCGCCTTGAGCGTCGCCAACTTCGCCACCAGCGGCCTGACTTCGACTCCGTACTCGTCCAGCGCCCCGGCGACCTTCTCCAGATCGTCCGCGAACGCGTCTGCCTTCGCCTTCACCGGCTGCGTCGACGAGAACAGGTCATGGGCCTCCGGGGCACGGTAGAAGGCCGACAAACCCTGGAAGGCGGTGTGCAGATCCGCGCCCGAGGCCCGGAACTGGCCCGCGTTCGCGTACAGCAGCATCACGTCGACGCCGAGCGTGGACAGATCTCCGAGGAACTGCGGTATGCCGGAGGGGTCGATGAGATTCGCCTCGTCAGCCATCACTGACCCTTGGCCGGCGAGTCGACTCCGGGCAGCTCGACCTTCGGTTCCTTGGCGGCTTCCCGCTGCGCGTTGGCCGCCAGAGTCAAGTCGCCCTCGATGTAGTGCCCGGTGGCTTCCGCCGCCCCGCTCAGCGACTTAGACGCCCGCTGGGCGATGTAGAGCAGGTCATGGCTCCAGCGCTGCAGGAACTCCCCCAGCGCCGCGCCCACAACCCCGACCGTGCTGGTGTAGGGCCCGTGCTGACTGGTGATCATCCCCGCTGCCGAAGCCGCCTCCTCCAGGTTCCCCTGGATCGCAGAACCCGCTTCCAACAGGTTTTTCCCATGCGTACCCGACGTCTCCAGAACACCACGCACCCCGACCGGGTCTATGTCCCACCCCGTCACACCGTCTCCCAACCCCCGTACACGTCAAGAGCCACCCGATACAGAGCGTCAGCCCCTGCCGCCACACCGACCGTCCCGACAAGGCAGACACCCCGTCGATCATCGAACATGCTCTCGCGTACGCCAGTGCAGACACAACATCGCACCACGGCATGAGGCTGGAACCAGTCAGTTCACCAGGCGAGAACGGGCGCCTGCTCGCCCCCTTCAACCGAAGCGATTCCACCAGTTCGCCGACGTCACGTTGCCTACACAACGCTCCACCGCGCTCCGCTGCGCCACAAAGTCGCGCAGTCTACCGCTGAGCGGCCAGTTCTGAGGCAAGTGCCGCTCGAACGGAGAGGCAGGCGCCTGACCTTGGCGAGGCTGGACGACCACGAGGACCCAAGCAGCAGAACAGCCGTGCATTCGACAGTTGCGCCCACAGGCCAACGTCTCTGCCTCAGCCTTTCTGCAACAAGGAGAGAAGCGTGAGCATCATCGCAACGACAGCCACTGAGAGCGACGAGGACTTCCCCGCCCAGGCCCTCCAACTTGCCGACGCCCCCTCGAAGCCCCCGACCGAGGCAAGCCCCGATTCCAGCGACCGGCAGCCGTGCACCGTCCACCCTGACTGGTGCACAGAAACCGGCAGCCACCACGACCACTTCGGAACACTGCACACCGTCAAGGGCAATGACGGCCGGGAGCTGCTGAACGCGCACCTTCTGGATCTGTCCGGTTCGAAGCCAATCATCGGCCTGGGGGACACAGACACGACTGCGGCCGAGGCCCGCGTCAAGGCGACGGAGCTTCGCAGGTTCGCCGACGAGCTCGAGACCCTCGCCGACAAGGCGGAGGTCTCCGCCAGCCACGACCAACCGGGCACTCCGCAGACGACCGCCTGCCCCGACGGCGTCTCGTTCTGCGATGGAAACCCCAGGGACCACGAGGACCCACGCGAACACCTTCACCACGGCCCGCTCATCGCCATGGGAGCTCACCGCCCTTACTCCTGTCAGCGCAGGGACGGCATCATGGCGTTCCAACTGTCCCAGCTCGACGACGAAACGCCCGGGCTGGACTTCGTGGCCGGCGGCGACTGGCCGACGCTCGACCTCGGAGAGGTCGACGAACTGATCAGCGACATGAGCGCGCACTTGGCGAATCTCCGGGCAGCACGTACGCAGCTCGCGTGCCTGGTACCCAGGCGGACCGGCGAGACGGCCACAGCGCTTGACCGCACCTGGATGTACGACGACAGGTACGGCACCCGGCACACCGTCACCTGCCCGTCCTGGTGCACCACGGACCACACCTACGAAATGAAGGGCAGGCCCCACCCGGCCGACGTACACCACCAGATGTACGGCGCTGTGGCCTCTGCCGAATACACCGAGGCCTACGAGGAGTTCGAGTCCTGGCAGGTGCTCTGCGCACACCTCGCCGTAAGTCCGGACTCGACAGTCAGCCCGGCCTACCGAGTCCCGCACGTACTGGTCGAAGTAGCCGCCGACATGTACACCCGCCCGATGGGTCCGGACCAGCTGGCCGAGTTCATCGAAACGGTGGCTGGGCAGCTGGAAGAGCTTCGCGCCATGCACCCTCGGCTCACCGCAGCCCGCGCCGAATGGGCCGCGCGGAACGACACGACGGCCGACGCCGAGGCTGCGTAACCCCGCCGGGCCAGGACCGCCACGATGCCCGCGGCTCCAGCGCCATGCTCCAACAGCTGTCGCGAACACCCAGCTCAGAGGCGTCGCCCGCCCCTCCGCTCCAGGGACTTTTCAGGGACTTTCAGCTCTGTCTGAGGGACTTCCGAGGGACTTTTTGCCGCCTAACGCGGCAAGCTCCTGAAAGACCGGAAAGGGCCTCCGACGCAGGTCAGAGGCCCTTCCCCAGGCAAAGCCGCATGTGGCGGCAGACGAGTCGGGCTGTACGCCGGGTTCTGTTCCGGGGGTCCTCGCGGACCTCCCGGTGACGGCCATCCATCTAGGGCCGGTGTTGCCACCGGCCTCGTGCGGTCTACCCGCGGACTCGGGCGGGCAGCCCTCCAACGTCCGCGCAGGGCCGCTTCTTAGGGCGGCCCCTCTTGACCTTGCTCCGGGTGGGGTTTACCTAGCTGCCCAGGTCACCCTGGGCACTGGTGGTCTCTTACACCACCGTTTCACCCTTACCGAGGACCGAGGTCCCCGGCGGTTTGTTTTCTGTGGCACTGTCCCGCGGGTCACCCCGGGTGGCCGTTAGCCACCACCCTGCCCTGTGGAGCCCGGACGTTCCTCGGGAAGTCCCCTAGGGGGCTCCACGCGGCCGTCCGCCCGGCTCGTCTGCCGTGTCGACCATGTTACCGGGCGGCCGGGGCGCCCCGTCCCCTTCGACCCCGTACCGACGGCCCCCGTACCGACGACGCCCTCCCCGTCGGCCTCGGTCCCCCGGACGCCGCCGTCGCCAGGAACGAGCCCGCCAGGATCAGGGCGAAGGCCACCAGGACCGTCCCCGTCAGGCGCTCGTCCAGGAAGAGCGCGCCCGCCGCCACCGCCACCGCCGGGTTGACGTACGTGAAGACCGTCGCCCTCGTCGGGCCGACCTCGCGGATCAGTTCCAGGAAGACGACGAAGGCGAGCGCCGTGCAGATCACTCCCAGGCCCGCCAGGGACGCCAGGACCGAGGGTGAGGGCATGGTTTCCGGCCAGGTCAGAGCCGCCGCCGGGGCGTAGACGATCGCCGACAGGAGCAGGACCGGGGCTATCAGCTGCAGCGTCGGGACCTGCTTCAGGTGGCGGGCCATGATCAGTGGGGCCGTGGCGTAGCCGATCACCGTGACCGCCACCTCCGCCAGGGAGCGCGCGTCGCCCCCGGTCAGGTGCGGGACCGTGAGGACCCCTACTCCGGCCAGGCCCAGGATCAGTCCCGTCAGCCGCCGGGCGCCCAGGTGTTCCGTGTCGCCGAAGAAGCGGGTCAGGAGGACCGCCACGATCGGTACGCCCGCGATCAGGAGGCCGGCCGTGGAGCTGGAGAGGTGGCGTTCGGCGTCGGTCAGGGTCCACCAGGGGCCGATCACCTCGATCACGGCGAAGGCCAGCATGGGGCGCCAGTGGGTCCGTACGGTCGCGGCCAGTCCGCCCTGGCGGATCGCGAAGGGGAGCAGGAGTGCCGCGCCCAGGGCGCAGCGGACGAACACCACCGTCGACGGGGACACTCCGTCCACCGCCACCTTGATCATCAGATAGGGGATGCCCCAGAGGACTCCCATCACGGAGAAGAGGAACCAGCCGCGTGCAGTCATGGAATCAGTGTCCGGCCGGTGGGGGCCCGGGTCTTGAACGTTGTTGCAGGGAGAGGAGGGCGGGCGGCCCGCCCGTCGGGGCCTACTGTCGTACGCCCGTCCGGTACGCCGCCGGGGTCACCCCGAGGACCCGTCCGAACCAGCGGGTCATGTGGGCCTGGTCGGCGAAGCCCACCTGGCCGGCGACCTCTGCCGGGCGGCCGCCGAGTTCCAGGAGGGTGCGTGCCCGGCTCACCCGGTACTGGGCCAGCCAGGCGTACGGGGGCATGCCCATCGTCGTGCGGAAGGCGCGCAGCAGTTGGTAGCGGGAGAGGCCCAGGTCGGCGGCCAGGTCTGCGAGGGAGGGCGGGGCCTGGAGTTCGTCGGCGAGGCGGTCGCGTACCGCGAGGGCGATGGTGCCGGCGCCGGGGACCGTGTCGGAGGAGGGGCGGGCCGTGGAGTGGCGGCGGGCCAGCGCCGTGAGCAGCCAGGGCAGGCGGGACTCGGCCTCCAGCGGGTCGGGGCAGGTGCTCAGCTCGGTGTGGGCGGTGCGTAGGGCGGCGGCCAGTTCGGGGTCGTGGAGGAGGGGCTCGCGGAAGTGCGGGGTGCCGCCGAGGATGCCGTCGGTGAGGAGGGTGGGGGCCGGGTAGAGGGCGCGGTAGGCGTAGGTGCCGTACGCCGACTCGCCGGTGTGGACCTCCCCCGGGGCCAGCACGACGATCGAGCCCTCCCCCACGGTGAGGGCGCCGCCCCGGTAGTCGATGCACGAGGCGCCGAGCACGCAGATTCCCACGCTGAACTCCTCGTGGGTGTGCGGCGCGTAACGGTGGCGGTCGAAGCGGGCGGTCAGCAGGTCCAGGGGGCGGTCCGGACCGCCGAGGGTCGCCCGTGTCCACCGGGTCCGCGGTTCCTGCTGCGTCCGCGCGTGTGTGTGCTGCGTCTGCCTCTGTGTCTGATGCGTCTGCTGCGGCTGATGCCTCTGCCGTGTCTGATGCGTCTGCCGTGTCCGGTGCGTCTCCTGCTCGGTGCCGCCCACGTCCCGCGCCCCCTTCGACGGTCGTCCCCGACGGTGCAACGCGCGAGTGGCTCGATTCCCTTCCCACGCCGGGCACCGGGCTGCCGGCCCGGCCGCGGCAGCCGGTGACCCGGACCCGTCACCAGGCCCATTCCATTCCACCCTGCCCCTCTACGCTTCCGAGACGTAAGCGGCGGGCACAGAAGCACGATGGGGTTCTCCGTGCAGCGTTCCACCTGGCCGCTCCTCGACGGTCGCACCCGGCCACTCAAGGTGAAGGAATGGGGGGACCTGGCCGTCATGGATCCCGACGCCGGCAAGCCGCCGCGCGGACACGGGTTCCTGGCCGCCGAGAAGGACTGGCTGCACATCGACGCCGGAAGCAGCCTGGAGAACCCCGTCGTCACCCTCTACGCCGGTCAGGACCCGGGTGCGGAGTGCGGCTGGGACGAGGTCGAGGAGATCACCGTGGTCTCCACGACCGGCTTCCTCGCCCTGTGCGACAGCGGGTACGAGCCGTTGCGCAAGGAGAATCTCGCCACCGCGGGAGCCGGCCCCTACCTGGTCCGCGTCCACGCCAGCGACCGTTCCTCGAAGGACAAGCGGCCCCGCTTCCTGATCCAGGTCATCCCCGGCGACCGTACGAGCGCCGAGCCCGAAGCGCCCTCCGCCACCATCGAGGACGCCGCCGCCACCATCGAGGACGTCGCCGGGCCGCTTCTGGTGCGGACGTCCTTCGAGCAACCGGACGCGTGGGCCCGCCTGCTCCAGGCTGTCGAAGAGGGCTCCGAGCGCCATGAGCCGCTGGAGTCGCTCACCGTCGTCGACAACCGCGCCTACGCCGGCTTCACCGCGGAGCAGGTTCTCGCGCGGATCGGGCGCGACGACGAGGACTGGCCGAACAGCACGCTCGTCCTCGTCGCCGACGAGCGGGCACTGGGCTCGGCGGAGTACCCCTTGCTGGCCGTGAACAACCTGCCCGACGAGGACGACGCCCCGTTCAGGATCACTCTCGCGGCCGCCGGTTCCCTCGTCGACAACATGGAGCTGGCGAGCACCTACTTCGGCGAGTGGGCCGTCGGTGTCGAGGCGGACGGCGTCTACCGGGAAGAGCACGACTGACAGCTCGCCGGACCATGCCTCACAAGGCGCCTATCGGATCAGAGCATGACATTCCGGCACATGGAGTGATGATCGGCGATACTTCCCATGACGTCTTCGGGCATTCCGGAGTGCGGGCGTTCCGGAATGCCGGTGAGGGAGGCCGCGTGGGCTCGGGTGGGAGCGATGTGATCCGTGTGCTGCTCGTGGAGGAGACCGGGCTCGTGCGCGGGGCGTTGGCGGCTCTGTTGACGCGGGAGGACGACATCGAGGTCGTCGCTGCCTCTCCTGGGCATGAGCAGACCGTTGCCCGGGCTCTGTCGCATCGGCCCGACGTCGTCGTCATCGATGTCGACGGGGGTGAGGACGGCGCGCTCGGGACCTCGCGTGAGCTGGCCGTGCGGTTGCCCGAGTGCCGGACGCTGTTGGTGACCGGGGCCGCCACCGCCGGGTTTCTGCGGCGGGCGCTCGCCCTGCGGGTCATGGGGCTCATCGGGAAGAACAGCAACAGCGACCTGCTGGCCCAGGGCGTGCGCAGGGTGGCCTCCGGGGAGCGGTTCGTCGATCCCGAGCTCGCGTTGGTAGCGCTGTCCTCGGAGGAGAGTCCGCTGACCGCCCGCGAGAGCGAGGTGCTGCGGCTCGCCGCCGAGGGCATGCCGACCCGTGAGATCGCCGAGCGGCTCGCCCTGTCCGTGGGGACCGTCCGCAATCACCTCAACGCCGTGTCCCGGAAGACCGACGCCCGGAACCGGATCGACGCCATTCGCATCGCGCGCGAGGCTGGGTGGTTGTGACGGTCACCCGGTCGGGACTCAGGACGGGACCTTCGTCGTCGTTCTGTCCCAGTGGCCTATCAGGTCGCGGTAGAGCTCGCAGGTCGTCATCAGCTCGTCGTGGGTGCCCAGCGCGTGGCGGGGGCCGTCCAGGACCAGGGTCAGATCGGCGCGCAGGGCCGAGCTGATGCGGTGGGCGCAGACGATCAACGTGGACGGGCGGGTCGCGAAGGCGCGTTCGGCGCGGGCCTCCGCCGAGGGGTCCAGGTGGCAGGTCGCCTCGTCCAGGAGGCGCAGGTGGGTGGGGGGTAGCAGCGCCCTCACCAGGGCTATCTGCTGGCGCTCTCCTGCCGAGAGGCGGGTGGGGTCCAGCTGTGCCTCGTAGCCGCCCAGGCGTTCGATCAGGGCGGTCGCGCCTATTTCCTCCACCGCCTCGTCCAGGGTCGCGGTGGGTGCCGTCGGGTGGAGGTACGTCAGGTTCTCGCGCACGGTGCCGGTGAAGACGTACGCCTCCTGGGGGATCAGTACGCGGGCGTCGCAGAGCCGGGTCGGGTCCAGTGCGCCGACCGCCGCACCGCCCAGGCGGATCTCTCCGGTCTGCGGTGCCAGGAGGCCCGCCGTCAGGGCCGCGAGCGTCGACTTTCCCGCGCCGCTCGGGCCCACCACCGCCAGGTGGGTTCCTGGGGGCAGGGTCAGGTCCAGGTCCTGCACCACCGGTTCCGCGGTCCGGGCGTAGGAGAAGGTGACGCCGTGCAGTTCTACGGCGCCGTCTCCGGGGACGGTGCGCAGAGGCGAGGGGGGTGAGGGGCGTGAGGGGGGTGACGGGTGGGGTGTGGTTCCCGCCGACGTCGTCTCCCTCGTTCCCTCCGTCGTCTCCAGGATGCGGGTCGTCGTCACCAGGAGCCACAGGCCGCTGCTTCCCACCCCCTGGACCAGGCCCCGGAGGGCCGGCTGGAGGCTCTGGGAGATGTACGTCAGGGCGCCCAGGATCGCGCCCGCCGTCACGCCCCGGTCCACCAGCCACGGCGCGCCGAACAGGATGAGCGCCAGGGGGAGCCAGCCGCCCACGCCGAGGGCCGCCGTGCGCAGGGCCGTGAGGCGGGCCAGGGTTTTCGCCGCTTCCGCGGCCGTGTCGATGAGGGCTCCGGTCCGGGCCCGTACGAGGTGTTCGGCGCCGCAGGCCGTCACGTCGCGGAGGCCGCCGGCCACCGCGTGCACCTGCTCGGCGATGGCCTCGTCCGCCAGGACCACCGCCCGCTGCCGTGCCGCCAGCGCCCTCAGGGCCAGCACGAACAGGGTGAGCCCGGCGGCCAGCGGCGGTACGACGAACAGCAGGAGCGCCGGGTCCAGAGCCGTCAGGCCCAGCAGCACGCTCACCGCCGTCACCGTGAACGTCTGGACGAACATCACGACCGCCCCGTACGACTCACGGGCGATCTCCACCTGCTCCGTCAGGCGCGCCACGCCCGCGGTGTCCGCGGGGTGGCCGAGGCCGGCGGAGCGGCGCAGGGTGCCCATGGTGACCAGCGAGACCAGGTCGTCGCGGAACGGTTCCACGACGTCCGCCAGGTGCAGCGTGGCCTGGCGCGTGCCCCAGGCGCCGATCAGCACGGAGATTGCCAGCAGGCCGAGCCAGCCGAGGCCCTCGGCGGTGCGGCCCGCGAGGAAGCCGTCGTCGACGGCCTTCGCGACCAGCCAGCCCGAGAGCAGCGCGGGGACCGCCTGGACCAGGGACCAGCCGGCGAGCCGGACGAATCGCCGGCGGCGCGTGCGGAGAGTGGCCCGCAGGAGGCCGCGTGCGGTGGGCGGGGCCGGCGCGGTCTGCGGTCGTGCGTCGTGTGGGTGGGGCGTGCGCTCAGGTCGTCGTGCGCCGCGCGGGTTCGGCGGGCGCTCCGGTCGCGCACCCGTCGGGCTCACCGCCCGCTCCCGTCATGGGCGCGCCCGGATCGTACGGTCCCGGTCCCGGATCGTACGGTCCCGGTCCCGTCGTGCGCCGCCCGCTCGGGGCGTACGGTCCTGGTCCCGTCGTGCGCCGCCTGCTCGGGGCTTACGGCCCGCTCCCGCGCTCTCTCCGAGCGCGGCTCCCGCTCCTGCCCCTCCCCCTCCTGCCCCTGCCCCCTGAACACGGCCCGGTACTCCTCGTCCTCCCACAGCTCTCTGTGCGTGCCCTCCGCCCGTACGTGCCCGTCGGCCAGCCAGACGACGTGGTCGGCCCTGGCCGCCGTCGACGCCCGGTGGGTGACGACCAGGCGGGTGCGGTCGGCCAGGGGGCCCGTCGCGGTGAGGGCCTGGGTGATGTGGTGCTCGGTGACCGTGTCCAGGCTGGCGGTGACGTCGTCGAGCACGAGGAGGCGGCCCGTCGGGGCGCACTGGGTGAACGCGCGGGCCAGGCCGAGCCGTTGGGTCTCGCCACCGGACAACGGGGTCGAGGCCAGGGGCGTGGCGTAGCGGTCGGGCATGGTGCGGATGAACGGGTCGGCCCGGGCCGCGGACGCCCCGGCCCGTACCTCGGCGTCCGAGGGGGTGCGGGGGCCGAAGGCGATCGCGTCGGTGAAGGTGTCGCCGAGCAGGGCCGGGCGTTCGAAGCCGTAGGCCACGGTGCGGCGCAGTTCCGTGCGGTCCACCTCCCGGAGGGGTACGCCGTCGAGGCGGACCTCGCCGTCGTCGGGGTCGGTGAGGCGTCCGGCGAGGGCCGCAAGGAGCGACTTGCCGGAGCCCGAGCGGCCCACGACGGCGGTCAGGGTGCGGGGGGCGAGGTCCAGGTCGATGCCGTTGAGGGCGGTGGCGCCGTCGGCGGTGCGGACCGTCACCCGGCGGAACTCCAGGTGGCCGCCGCCCCCGGGCGGCAGGCGCCGGATGCCGTACGTGGCCGTCGGTTCGTCCAGCACGTCCGCGACCCGGCCCGCGGTGGCGCGGGACGCGGCGAGCTGGTTCACCGACCCGACCAGGGAGCTCACGCCGGTGGCCAGCAGGACGTACTCGCTCGCGGCGAGCATCTGGCCCGGTGTGATGCGGCCGCGGGCCAGTTCGAAGCCGGCCACGGCCAGCACGGCGACCTCCAGCAGGGGGACGATCGCGGCGTCGCGCGCCGAGACGCGGGCGAACGCGCGCCACATGCCCCGGCCGTGGCGGTGCAGCTCCGGCAGCGGTTCCAGGACGCGGTCGGCCTCGCGGGTCATGGTGCCCGCGGCGGTGATGGTGCGGATGCCGGTGAGGGCGTCGGCGAGACGGGTGGCGATACGGCCCTGGACGGCGAAGTAGCGGTCGTTGAGGTCGGACACGTCGCGGACGAAGGCGCGGACGATGAGGACGATCAGGGGGAGCCCGGCGACGAACGTCAGGCAGAGCCAGGGGTCGATGAGGGCGAGCGCGATGATGGCGCCGATCGGCGGGATCAGTTCCGTCACCGCCCAGACGAGGCCCGAGGGGGCGCTGCCCGCCTGCGCCGAGTTGCCGACGAGACGCGTCACCAGGTCGCCGGGGGTGTGCCGGCGGGTGGCGCCTGCGCCCAGGTCGAGGACGTGGCCGAGCAGGGTGTGCCGCAGCCAGGCGGTGGAGCGGGCGTTGGCGACGGCGCCGGCGTAGTCGTCGGCCGCGTCGCACACCACCAGCAGCCCGACGGCCACGGCGGACAGGGTCAGCCACAGGACGGCGTCGCCGTCGCCGAGCACCGCGTCGACGGCGCGGCCCATCACGGCGGGCAGCACGACGAAGACCACGGCGAGGAGGAGCGACGCCACGGCGAGGACACCACCCCAGGCACCGCCCCGCCGCACCACCCGCAACAGGAGCCGATCCGCCGGTCCCCGGTTCACCGCCCCGGCGTCGTCCACCGCGCCCCGCTCCCCCGACCCGGCGTCGTCCACCGCGCCCCGCTCCCCCGACCCGGCCGCGCCCACCGCCGCACCCCCGCCCACCGAACCAGCCGCGTCCACCGCACCCCCGCCCACCGACCCGGCCGCGCCCACCGCACCCCGGTTCGTCGCGGGGCCGGCCGGCGCGGTCTTGTCCGCCGGGTCGCGGTCGGCCTCAGGGTGGCTGTCCGGCGTCGTTCGTCGGTCCACCGGCCGCTCCTGTCGTCGCACGGTTCCAATGAAGGAGCGGGGGCACCGGAAGTGCCCCCGCCGTGGCGGTTGGAGGCCGAGCCTCTAGCAGAAGAGCAGGCTGAAGATGCTGCCTCCTCCGATGAAGCATCCCTTGCTCGCCCGGCTGCCCAGGGGCGGCTTCAGCCCGGTCTCGGACTCGATGGTCATGCCCTGCAGTTCGAGAAGCGACATCGATCCTCACCTCCTCTCTCTTACGTGAGTGGCGAACGGAAGGTCGTGTGCGGCCGCACCCGGTGTCAGGAACGGCAGGCCGGTCGGCCGGGAGTGGAAGGCAGCGCCCAGGGCGAGCAGGACGCCCGCGCCACCGGTCGCGAGGTCCATCGACAGCCGCATCAACTGGTCGCCGGGGAAGGCGAGGCGGCCGTCGAGCAGGCAGGCGTGGCGGGCCAGGCGGCGTACATGGCCGGCGATCACGGGATCCCGCTCGGCGGCCGTACCGGGCGGGTGGGCGCGGCTGAGGTGCAGGATCATCCCGGCGACACCGTCGAAGAGGCCGGGCTCGACGTAGAAGGACGCCCTGGCCGCCCTGCGGATCGCGGCGGCGGCCGTCGCGAACGTCTCGTCCGCGCGATGGGCCAGGTAGTCGTCGAGGACCATGCCGATGCCCACGCTGCCGTCGGCGAGGTAGGGCATGGTGCGGTAGCCCTCGTTGACCTCCATGGACCCCTCCTCGCGCACGACGCAGCGGCGCAGGTCCTGGCGGAGCGCGGTGGCGGCCAGATCGAGGTGTGCCGGGTCGCCGCCCTGCTCGTACAGGCGCAGGAACAGCAGGGCCGGCCCGGACGACCCGTACATCAGCCCCGCTCTCGGGTGCGTGCCTCCGCTGGTCTCGGGGACGCCGTCGGCCGGGCCCAGCCGGGCGGCGACGAGGTCAGCCACGCGGTGGGCGGCGTCCCGGCAGGCGCTGTCGCCGGTGGTCGTCGCGAAGTGGAGCAGGGTGAGGCCGATGCCGGACAGGCCGCCCTTGAGGTCGAGGGCCAGGGCGTCCCAGCGTTCGGCCTGGCACATGTCGAGGATCTTGACGGCCTCCTCGTGGTGCCCCAGGTGCTCCAGGACGTACGCGATGCCGTGCAGGCCGTCGTAGAAGCCGAGGTGGGTACCGCGCCGCGACCGGAGCGCGCGCCGGATCAGCCACTCCTCGTGCTCGGGGCGGCGTCCGGCACCGGCCACGTCCAGCGCGTACAGGACGCCGGCCGCGCCGTGGGCCACATCGAGACCTCCGCCGGGGAAGGCGAACTGCTCGATGTCGCCGGGGAAGAGCCGGTCGTGCCGCTCGGGTGTGGCGGCGGCGAGGACGGCGCCGGCGATCGAGTCCCGGGCGCGCAGCCAGCCGGAGCGGTCCGGTTCGAGGCGGGGTTCCGTGTCCGCCCCGGCGGCCGTCCCGCCGTCACCGGTGATGGTGCGGACGGCCTCGTCGAGGAACGGGCGGGGGACGGGGAACAGCCGTGCGGCCTCCCGGGCGAGCTGTCCGGCCTTGCCGCGGTCCAGCTCGATCAGACCGGTCAGGGGCATGAACAGGGCGAGCCGCAGGCAGGCCAGGGCGTACCGGTCGATGTCGAAGCCGCTGGCCCCGCTCGGGGCGACGAAGCCGGGGGCCGCGAGGACCTGGTGGGAGGCCCTCGCCACGTCGGCCGCGCCCTCGAAGTCGATCAGCACGGCCCCGCCGTCGGGGCGGACGAGCACGTTGTACGTGTGGACGTCACCGATCACGATGCCCCGCTCGTGGACCGCCGCGACCGCGTCCTCCACCTGCCGGACGATGTCCAGGGCCCAGAAGGTGTACTCGGCGAACGCCGCCGGGTCCGGGTCCAGCGCGGCGAGCGGGGAGCGTTCGACGAACAGGTCGTGCAGGGGTGTCCCCTCGATGTAGTCCTCGACGAGGAAGTGGTGGCCGCCCAGTTCGAAGTGGTCGCGCAGCGCGGGCACGCAGGGCAGGCCGCGCAGCCGCTCGAGGGCCTCCCGTTCGCGCTCCAGCCGGGTGACGGCGTCCGCGCCGTCGGGGGTGAGCCCCGCGTGCGGCCGGGCCTCCTTGAGGACGACCCGTTGCCCGCCGCGGGTGTCCACCCCGGCGTAGAGGCCGCCGCCGTTGGAGAAGTGCAGTGCCCTCTCGATGCGGTAGGGCAGGTCGGTGACGGTGGTCCGGCGGCTCTCGGCGAGGTGGGGTTCGAGGAACTCCGGCAGCCGCACCCATTCCGGGACCTGGAAGGTCGGTCCGCGCACATCGGGCACCAGCCGCCCCGACGGGTCCTCCACCGCCTGCTCCACCACCCCGGCGTCCGATACGCAGTACCGGTCGTCGAAGGCCCCGTACCTGACGTAGAGCGGGCCGGCGCCCCACCGCAGGTCGCTCAGGATGTACGGTCCCGGCTCGCCGCCGATGACGGCGTCCAGTTCGGTGAGGACGCGCTCGCACTGGGCCTCGTCCCGGGGGTAGATGGTGACGAACTTCCCGCTGGACCCGCGGTGCGCGTACTTCATGTTGGCGAGGAACAGGACCTCGACGCTCGGCAGGAACTTGAAGGGGATGCGGCGCGGTACGCAGTGGTCCCACACCGCGTCCAGGATCGACTGCGCGTTGTCGGGACGCGCCGAGGCGTGGATCTTCCAGCCCTGGGGTGGGAGGACCACGTCGGTGGGGCGGCAGACGAGCCAGTCGCCGAGTTCCTGACGGGACCAGAGATCGGGAAGCGGACTCCGCGTCTGCCGGAACCCTTCGCTCGTCCGCGTCCGGGACGCCGGCGTGTCGTAGAAACGCGGGTCGGTCAGGCAGTAGAGCTCGTACCGCTTGTCCACGGGGCCTCCAGTCGGGCCGCGCCCCTCAGGGCGTTCTCCCGGTGCGTTCCAGGACGTTCCCCAGTGCGCCTCAGGGCTTTCCCGGAGCCTCTCCTTTCCCACGATGGCAGAGGCGCCGGGGCGCCTACATCATTCGTCTGTCACCGGCCGGGTGTGGGATCCGCATGGGGGGTCCGTGCGTTTCGCACACCCGGCGGGTGTCGGGCGCACTCGCCGAGGGTTGCCGCGTGGGCTGCGCCGGTCTCGTTTGACCCTGCCGCGACGTCAACGTTTCTACTGGTGCCATGCGGATCGGAGAGCTGGCCGCGACCGTCGGGGTGACCACGCGGGCGGTGCGGCACTATCACCACCTGGGGCTGTTGCCGGAGCCGGAGCGGCGGGCCAACGGGTATCGCGACTACACCCTGCGGCACGCCGTCGTGCTCGCGCGGATCCGCCGGCTGACGGAGCTGGGGCTCGGGCTCGCCGAGGTACGTGACGTGCTGGCCGATGACGCGGGGCGTGAGCTCGCCGAGGTGCTCGGGGAGCTGGACGAGGACCTCGCGCGGCAGGAGTCGGCGATCCGGGAGCGGCGGGCCCGGCTGCGGGTCCTGATGGAGGACGCGCGGCGGGGGCGGCTGCCTGCCGAGGGACCCGTGTCGCCCGAACTGGCCGCTTTCTTCGGGAAGTTCGGGCCCGTGGCGCCCGAGTCCCCCATGGCCGCCAAGGACCGCGAGGTGTTCGCGCTCCTGGAGACCACCGCTCCCCCGGAGGTTCGGGCCGAGCTGCTGGTCGGGCTGGAGGCCATGATGGCGGCGCCCGGCGCGGTGGAGCGGGCGCACGAGGCGTACGCGCTGCTCGACGACCTCGCCGACGCCGGCCTCGACGACCCGCGTGTCGACGAGGCCGCCCGGCTCCTCGCGGACCTCATCCCCGCCGAGCTCATTCCGGCCGACCTCGACCTCGGTCTCGGCCTCGGCAAGGGCACTGGGACCGGCACCGGCGGCTCCGACGCGCGCGGCGGCGGCAACAGCAGCTTTCTGCAGGCCTTCTTCGCCGACTTCGCTCCCGCCCAGGCGGAGGCCATCCGCCGCACGTTCCGGATACTCACGGAGGACCGCCGATGAACCCACCGAGGACGCAGAGCACGCGGATCACGCGGATCACGCAGAAAACGCGGAAGAGGCGGAAGACTCGGAAGACGCGGAAGACACCTGCGGTACTGATCCGGGCCCACCGGGTCGGCCGCGCCCTCGTCCGGCATGAACTCCTGCTGCTGGCCAGCCTGTTGCGCTGGGTGGTCCGGCGACCGCACGGGGTCGGCGGCGGGCGGGCCTTCGGGTACGCGCGGGGGCAGGGCGCGATGATGCTCGGCTTCGGGTTCGTGTGCGTCGTCGAGACGGTGACGATGTCCGTCCTCCTCGACGACCATCCGTCGGCGCACCGGGTCTTTCTCGTCCTCGACCTCTACACCGTCCTGATCGTCACCGGACTGCACGCCGCATCCGTGACCCGCCCCCACGTCCTCACCGACACGACCCTGCGGCTGCGCCGCTTCGCCTCCGTGGATCTCCTGGTCCCGCTCGCCGATGTCGCCTCGGTCCGCCGCGAGCTGTGTCTGACGCACGAGAAGAAGGACGGGGAGCTGAGCCTGGAGGCCGGTTCGCGGACCACCGTCACCCTCGAACTCGCCCGCGAGGCCGAGTACTCGACGTTCTTCGGGCGGCCCAGGGTGGTACGGCTCGTGCGGTTCCACGCCGACGACGCCGAGCTGCTCGTGGGCGAGATCGACCGACTCCGCCGGGACCAGGGGGACATCACGCCGGCACGAAGCGGACCTTCGCCACTCCCGGCTCGGCCTGGGTGAGCCGTACGCGCAGCCGTTCCCCCAGGGGGAGCGGCTCGCCGTCCCGGGCGTCGACGCGGCCGATGACCGCCGGGGACTCCAACTGGACGGTACCGGCCACCGATGCGCCCTCCCCGGCCGCCCCTTTACGTTCCACCACGTCCACCACGCACCCCTCGAAGACCTCGCCGACCCTGTTCCGGAGCAACGCGGCTTCCACCAGGTCCACGCACTCCCGCTCCACGCGGCTCGCCAGACGGCCGCCGACGGACATCTCCTCGGGGAGGGTGTCGAGGGCGGCCAGCACCCAGTCGGGGGCCGGGGTGCCGGAGGCCGCGGCGAGGCAGAGTTCCGAGGTGTAGCGGTCGACCAGACGGCGGAGCGGAGCCGTGCAGTGGGCGTAGGGCGCGGCCACGGCGGAGTGCGTCGTGATGTCGGGGCGGTCGCCGTCGCGGAAGACCGTGTAGTGCGCGCCGCGCAGCAGCGTCGTGCACTCCTGGAGGAAGGCGGCGTGGCGGGGGTCGCGCGGGTCGAGGGTGCGGACCAGGTGCGCGTACGAGACGTGGTGCGGCCAGTCGACGCGCAGTGCCTTCGCGGTGCGACGGAGCCGGCCGACGGCGCCGTCCGGGGCGGCGGGCAGCGTACGCAGGATCCCGGTGCCGTGGCCGAGCATCAGCTCGGCGGCGGCCATGCCGGTGAGCAGGGAGATCTGGGCGTTCCAGCCGTCGGCGGGGAGGGGCGCCCGATAGGCGAGTTCGAGTGCGTACGTCCCGGACGCCGCATGGCTCTCGGGGTCGGGGTCGTACGTCCCCTGCGTCCCCCGGCCCTGGGTGTCGTCCCGTTCGACGATCTGCTGTTCGGGGACGTTGAGGGAGATGCCGCCGCGTTCCGCTTCGCGGCGCTCGCGCAGCTGCCCGATCTCCCTGAGGAGGGCGAGGGGTTCCTCCGCGGTGCCCGCGTCGATCTCCTTCTGCACCGCCTCGTAGTCGAGCCGGGCGTGGCTGCGGACGAGGGCGCGGCGCACGTCGACGCTCTCGGTACGGCCGTCCGCGTCGAGGTCCAGCGTCCACAGCACCGCCGGGCGGGTGTGGTCCGGGAGGAGGCTGGCGGCGCCCTCGGAGAGGCAGGCGGGATGGAGGGGGACCTTGCCGTCGGGGAAGTACAGGGTCGTCACCCGGCGGTGGGCCTCCACGTCGAGCGCGGTGCCGGGGGTGACGAACGCGGCGACGTCGGCGATGGCGTACCGGACGCGGTAGCCCCGGCCGCCGCCCCTGCCCGGTCGGCGGGACAGGTGCATCGCCTGGTCGAGGTCGGTGGAGGCGGGCGGGTCGATGGTGAAGAGGGGGATGTCCGTGGCGTCGTACGACGGGAGGCGGGGCGACTTCGCGGCGTGCTCCGCCTCGACGAGGACCTGGAGCGGGAAGACGTCGGGCACCCCGAGTTCACCGCGGAGCGCGCGCAGGGCCGCCCGCAGGGGAGCCTCGGGGGCGCCCAGGACGCGGAGGTGGCGGCGGGGCATGCGTCGAGCGTAGGGCGGTGCGGGCGCGACGGCATGCCGACGGGAGTCCGGTGCGGGTCGGCACCGCTTGTCGGCACCGGTTGTCGGCACCGGCTGTCGGCACCGCTTGTCGGCACGGGTGGTGGGCATGGGTGGTCGGCACCCCGGCGGGGGCCCCGGTGCGGGCCGACCGGGTAGCCGGATGGTCGGCGCGCACCCCGTACCCTGTCGCGGAGCCCTATCCGAAGGAGTACCCGTGCTCGTCCTGCTGCCCCCGTCCGAAGGAAAGGCCCCCTCAGCGGGCGGCGCTCCGCTGAAGCTGGAGTCCCTTTCCCTCCCGGCGCTCACCGAGGCGCGGGAGGCCGTGCTCGGGGAACTGGTCGAGCTGTGCGCGGGCGACGAGGACAAGGCCCGCGAGGTGCTCGGCCTGAGCGAGGGGCTGCGCGGCGAGATCGCCAAGAACGCGGAGCTGCGGACGGCGGGGGCACGGCCGGCCGGCCAGATCTACACCGGTGTCCTGTACGACGCCCTCGACCTGGCCTCCCTCGACAGCGCCGCGAAGAGGCGGGCCGCCCGTTCACTGCTGGTCTTCTCCGGGCTGTGGGGCGCCGTCCGTGTCACGGACCGCATCCCCTCGTACCGCTGCTCGATGGGCGTGAAGCTGCCCGGCGTCGGAGCGCTCGGCACGCACTGGCGTACGCCGATGGCGTCGGCGCTTCCCGAGGCGGCCGGCGACGGACTCGTGCTGGACCTGCGGTCCTCGGCGTACGCCTCCGCGTGGAAGCCGAAGGGCGAACTCGCCGGGCGGACGGCGACCGTACGGGTGCTGCACGCGCCGACCCGGAAGGTGGTCAGCCACTTCAACAAGGCGACCAAGGGCCGCATCGTCCGCGGTCTGCTGTCGGCCGGCGCCGCGCCCAAGGACCCGGCGGCACTGGTGGAGACGCTGCGGGACCTCGGTTACGTGGTGGAGGTCGAACCTCCGGCGGGGGCGGGGAAGGCGTGGACGCTGGACGTGCTGGTGACCGAGGTGCACTGACGCCACCCAGCGCGTCGTGGACTGACGGCCCCCTTCTCACGGAAGTTCTTCCCGGCGCAGGCGGCGGGCGGTACGGCGTATCTGAGGTCGCTCGCGGGGCCCTTGCCGCAGGCGCGGTTCTGTCCAACCGGCGGGATCATGCCGGACAACGCGCCCGAGTACCTCTCCCTCCCCAACGTCGGCTGTGTCGGCGGGACCTGGATGCTGCCGGCCGACGCGATCGCCGCGCGGGACTGGGCGCGGGTCGAGGCGCTGGCGCGCCGGGCCGCCGCTCCGCGGGAGGCGTAGGGCGGCCGCCGCTCAGCGCAGATGGGACGTGTCGTTGAGGAGACGGAGGGTGGCGTTGCCGTCGGCGTAGTACGCCAGGGCCGTCAGGGAGGCCGCCGAGAGCTCCATGCGGAACAGGGACTCGGGGGGTGCGCCGAGGGCCAGGCGGACCAGGGTCTTGATCGGGGTGACATGGCTGACGAGCAGCACCGTGCGGCCCCGGTGCGCCTCGGTCAGCCGGTCGCGGGTGGCGGCGACCCGGCGGGCCACGGCCTCGAAGCTCTCGCCGCCGCCGGTGGGCTCCGCGTCCGGCGAGGCGAGCCAGGCGTTCATGTCGTCCGGGTACCGTTCCCGCACCTCGCCGAAGGTCAGCCCCTCCCAGGCGCCGAAGTCGGTCTCCCGCAGTCCGTCCTCGACGGTCACGCCGAGCCCGAGGCGGGCCGCGACGATCTCCGCCGTCTCCCGGCAACGGGCCAGCGGCGACGACACGACCTCCTGGATCGTCCCCCGGGCGGCCAGCGCGGCGGCGACCCGCTCCGCCTGGTAGCGGCCGACATCGGACAGGGACGGGTCGGAACCGCCGCTCCCCGAGAACCGCTTCTGCGGTGTCAGGGGCGTCTCCCCGTGCCGGAGCAGTACGAAGGTGGCGGGGGTGCCGAGATCAGGGGCGGCCGAGGCGACGTTCCTCGCGGCCCGGACATCGTCGGCGGCCTTCCTGACGGCAGAGGACCCGGCGGCGGCCCCGGCGGCAGCAGAGGGCCCGGCGACGGCGGAGGCCTCGGCGGCAGCAGAGGCCCCAGTCGCGGCGTCCGACTCCGCGGCGGCGTCAGCCTCGGCGGCGGCCGTATGCGTGGCCGCGCCGCCCCCGTTCCCGGCCTCGCCCCGCGCCCCCGCCAGGGCGGCCCTCGCCCGCGCCGCTCCCGCGGCCGCGTCCCCGGGAGGACCCGACGGCTCCGGTACGGCGGAGGCGGCCGGGAGGGAACCCGCGGCGGCCCCCGTACCCGTACCCGTGCCCGTACCCGCACCCGTCCGGGTCGCCCGGGTGTCCAGGTCCGCCGTGGACGTGGACGGCGACCACTGCTCGCCCCGTTTGCCCGCGTCCATCGCCTCGTTGGCGAGCCGGTCGGCGTGCTTGTTCTGGTCGCGCGGGATCCACTCGTACGTGACGTGGCCGGGCGGGAAGACCCGCAGGGCCTCGGCGGCCAGCGGCTTCATGTCGGGGTGCTTGATCTTCCAGCGGCCCGACATCTGCTCCACGACGAGCTTGGAGTCCATACGGACCCGGACGACGGCCGCCGGGTCCAGCTGGTACGCCGCCTTCAGACCCGCGATGAGGCCCCGGTACTCGGCGACGTTGTTCGTGGCGACCCCGATGTACTCGGCGGCCTCCGCCAACGGCTCGCCCGTCGCCCCGTCGAGGACGACCGAACCGTAGCCCGCGGGCCCCGGGTTGCCCCGGGACCCCCCGTCGGCCTCGACGATGAACTCCCGCACCACACCAACCTCTTGGTCTGTCGACTACGGCCGCTCACCGGCCCCGGCACACCCCGGCTACAGACCCGACTCCGCCGTGCGCACCAGGATCCGGCGGCAGTTCTCGCAGCGGACGACCGTGTCGGGCGCGGCCTTGCGGATCTCGCTCAGCTCGGTGATCGCCAGCTCCTGGCGGCAGCCCTGGCAGGTGCGCTGGTACAGCTTGGCCGCGCCGATGCCGCCCTGCTGCTCGCGGAGCTTGTCGTACAGCTTGAGCAGGTCGGCGGGGACGGACGCGGCGATGACCTCGCGCTCCTTCGTCACCGAGGCGGCCTCGCCGTCGATCTCCTCGAAGGCCGCGTCCCGGCGGGCGGTCGCGTCGTCGATCCTGCCCTGGACGGCGCCGACCCGCTCGGTCAGCTCGGCGACCCGCTCCTGCGCGGACTCCCGGCGCTCCATGACCTCCAGGACGATGTCCTCCAGGTCGCCCTGCCGCTTGGCGAGGGAGGCGATCTCGCGCTGGAGGTTCTCCAGGTCCTTCGGGGAGCTGACCGCGCCCGAGTCCAGGCGCTGCTGGTCGCGGGTGGCGCGCTGGCGCACCTGGTCCACGTCCTGCTCGGCCTTGGTCTGCTCGCGGGCGGTGTCGCTCTCCTCGGTCTGCGCGGCCACGAGGAGGTCGCGCAGCTGGGTGAGGTCCTTCGTCAGCGACTCGATCTCGGCGTGCTCGGGCAGGGACCTCCGCTTGTGCGCGAGCTGCTGGAGACGCACGTCGAGGGCCTGGACGTCGAGGAGTCGGATCTGGTCGGCGGGCGCGGCGTTCAGTTGGGGGCTCCCAGGTTCTCGGTGGCGGTGGTGGACGCCGCGTGGGCGGTCCAGGGGTCGGTGACCGTCTTCGAGACGTGGACGCGCAGGCCCCATCCCTTCCGGTCGGAGATCTCGTCGAGCTGGGCGGCGGCCAGCTCGCACCAGGGCCATTCGGTGGCCCAGTGCGCCGCGTCGAGCAGCGCGAGGGGGGTGGCGGCGGCCTCCGTCGTACGGGCGACGGCCTCGGAGGCCGGGTGGTGGCGCAGGTCCGCGGTGAGGAAGGCGTCGACACCGGCCGCGCGTACGTCGTCGAAGAGGCTGTCGCCCGAGCCGCCGCTGACGGCGACCGTGCGGACGACTGCCTCGGGGTCGCCGGCGACCCGGATGCCCTGCGCGGTGGCGGGCAGCCGCTCGGCGGCCCGCGCGGCCAGCTCCCGTACCGTCAGCGGATGGTCCAGCTCGCAGACGCGGCCGAGGCCGCGCCGCCCGGCGGGGTCCGAGGGGTCCGGCACGAGCGGCCGTACGACCCGCAGGTCCAGCGCCCCGGCGAGGGCGTCGCTGACGCCGGGATCGGCGGTGTCCGCGTTGGTGTGGGCGACGTGCAGCGCGATGTCGTTCCTGATGAGGGTGTGCACGACACGGCCCTTGAAGGTGGAGGCCGCCACCGTCGTCGTCCCGCGCAGATACAGCGGATGGTGGGTGACCAGCAGGTCCGCCCCCAGCTTCACCGCTTCCTCGACGATCTCCCGGACGGGGTCGACGGCGAACAGGACGCGGGTGACCTCCTGGTCGGGGTCGCCGCAGACCGTGCCGACCGCGTCCCACCCCTCGGCCCTCTCGGGCGGCCAGAGGGCGTCGAGCTCGGTGATGACTTCAGACAGACGGGGCACGGACAAAGGCTACCTGCACCGGTGCGGTCCCCGACCGGCCACGGGTCACTTGACCAGCCGCCCGGCTTCCGCGACCACGGCGACCGCTGCCCGCCCGCCACGGTCGCTGCCTGCCACGCCGCCCCTCGACGCGTCCGGCAGCACATCCCTCGCCGTTCCCTCAGGTGAATCGCTGGACGAGCACCCTTATGTGTGAAGGGAAAGCCCGGTTGTCCCACGTCTGTGCGCGCGAAAACTAGCTTCGTGGCCGGAGGTGATCGAACGATGACGGCCTGTGCATCCCCATCCCCCACGACGGGCCACGGGAACGAGGCGGGACCGGGGCGCGACGGGAGCGAGGAAGGCGGCCCCGGCGACGGGAAGCAGAAACGGTCCGCGTCACCGCCCGGCTGCGTGATCACCGCGGACGGCAGCTACGCGGCACGCCTCGCCCTCGCCGGCGACGACTCCTGGTTCCCCGAGCGCTGGACCCTCGACGGCCCCGAGCCGTACGCCGTGCCGCTGCCCGCCAACCAGCCCGAGGAACCCGGCACCGAGGTCCTCCCCCTGACCGACGGCCGTGTCCTCATCCACCGGCTGGCCGCCGAGCGGCATCTGTTCTCGCTCCTCTACCCGACCGGCCCCGGCACCGGCGAGCTGCTCCTGGGCGCGGTCGAATGCGGGGACCCCGCCACCGAGTTGCGGCTGCTGCCGCCCGGCCCGTGCGGGGAGTGGGCGTACGCCCTCGCCGTGGGCCGGAGCTCCACCGCGGTGTGGCTGGTGGCGGGCGGGGCGTTCGGGCCGGAGCGGGTGGCGGAGGTGCCGGGGCGGTGCTCGGGCGGGGTCTGGCTCGACGGAGCGGGCCGACTGCTCGCTCTGGACCGGGAGTCGGACGGCCGGACGAAGACGGTCGTGGTGGACCTGGAACGGGACGGCGAGGTCTCGCCCCTCCTCCAGATCGCGGACGACAGCAACGACCGGCTGCTGCTGGCCGACCCCGACAGCGGGCTGCTGCTGATCAGTTCGGACGCGCCCTCGCCGGGCCGCGACCGGCTCGGCTGGGGTGTGCTGGGCAGCACCCTGCCGGTCCGCTTCCCCGAGTGCCTGCGGGTCCCCGACGACCACCGCATGACTCCCTTCGCCATCCAGCCGGGCCAGATCCTGACCCCGGAGAGCTGCGCGGTCGCGCTCCGGGTGGACGGCGCCCGGGGCAGTTGGGTCGGCCTGTGGCGCCCGTCCTCCCGGCAGGTCCACCACCTGCCGGCGCCCGAAGGGTGGTTGACGGGGTCCGGGCTGTGGACCAGGGACGGAGTGCTGCACCTGCCGTACACCACGGGGTTGGTGCGGTGCGGCGTGGCCCGCGTGGGCGTGCCGTGGGGGGACGAACCGGATGCCTGCGAACCGGCGCACGAGGGTGCGCGGGGGGTGGTGCCGGCCGACGAGGGAGCGCCAACGGGTGTGTGCGGCGGACTCGGTACGCCGGATGTGCCGGGAGCGCCGGATACACCGAGTGCGCAGGGCGCGCCGAGTGCGCCGGGCGGGGTGGACGAAACCGCGGCGCTGTCGTCCGGAGCCGAAGGTGTGGTGGCGGGCGGGCCTGTCGTCGCCCGACCCGTGCCGTTGCAACAGGCGCCGCTGGAAGGGCGGGTGAGCGAGGAGGTGACCGTCGGGTGAGGTGCTCGTGCCGGGTCCGTGGGTGTTTCGGCCAAGGCTTCACCGTGCAGGCCGACACGCCCTCGGGTGCCTTCGGATCGTGTGCCGGAGGCCGTTAAACTCACCCGCCTGTAAGAAGATCATGCCGACGGGGAACACTTTCCATGAGCGACGCACACACCACTCAGCCGCCCACTGCCGACCCCCACGAGGCGGAAGGCCATGGCAGGCACCGGGGCCAGATCGCGGCCCACGACGCCGATACGACACCTCGCGGGCGTCACCGCAAGCCGGTCGAGCAGGCGGAGACGACGACGGCCGCCTGAACCGGGGCCCGGTCAGGCGATCCGAAGAAACGTCAATCCCACGCCGGACCGCTCCCCACCGTCACACCCGGCCCCGCCCCGCCACCCATGGGGCGGGGCCGTCCCGTGGGCGGAGCGGATGGCCGAGGCGGGCGGCTGAGGTGGGCGGCTGAGGTGGGCGGCTGAGGTGGGCGGCTGAGGTGGGCGGCTGAGGTGGGCGGCTGAGGTGGATGGGCGGGACGGGGCCGTCGCGTGGGCGGGTGAGCGGTCGGGCAAGGTGAGTGAGGCGGGCGGCCGAGCAGGTGGTTGAGGCGGGCGCCGAGCGGGATCGGTGAGACGGGCAGCCGAGCAGGAGGGGCGGGCCGGCGCCGACCCAGCAGGAGGGGCACGGGGCGGGTAAGCGGCCCCACAGGATCGGTGCGGTAAACGGCCCCCCAGGACGGTGCGGCGGGCGGCCCCGCAGGAGGGGTGCGGCCGGCGGCCCCGCAGGAGGGGTGCGGCCGGCGGCCCCGCAGGAGGGGCTGGGCCAGGGCGGCCCAGCACGGTGGGTGCGGTGAGCGCGCCGCGCGAGGGGGCGTCAGTCGGTGCCGTTTCCCTTCCTGAGCACCAGTACCTCCGTCGCCGCGAAGGTCTCCCCCCGGGGGCGGTCGGCGTAGTACGGGGTGAGGAGGCCGTCCAGTTCCTCGTACGTGAACACGTCCTGCTTGGTGTCGAACTGGGCCCGCACACGCGGCCGTTCGACGATCGCGACCATGCCGCCGTGCACGACGAGCAGCTGCCCGTTGATGTGGCCGGCCGCGGGTGAGGCCAAGTAGCCGACGAGCGGCGCGACATGTTCGGGGGCGAGCGGGTCGGGGCCCTGCTCGGGGCGGGCGAGGCCGGCGAACACGTCCTCCGTCATCCGGGTCCGGGCCCGGGGGCAGATCACGTTCGCCGTGACGCCGTAGCGGGCGAGCGCCTGTGCCGAGGACGTGGTCAGACCGACGATCCCGCCCTTGGCCGCCGCGTAGTTGGGCTGCCCGGCCGAGCCCGCGAGGAACGCCTCCGACGAGGTGTTCACGATCCGCCCGTACACCGGCTCACCGGCCGCCTTCGACCGCTCGCGCCAGTGCGCGGACGCGAACCGGATCGTGTTGAAGTGGCCCTTGAGATGAACCCGGATCACCGAGTCCCACTCGTCCTCGGACATCGAGAAGACCATGCGGTCGCGCAGGATGCCCGCGTTGTTGACCAGGATGTCCAGCTTCCCGAACTCCCCGATCGCCGTGTCGACCAGCTCGCGCGCCCGGCCGTGGTCGGAGACGTCGCCGGTGTGGACGAGGGCACGGCCGCCCGCGGCCCGTATCTCCGCGGCGACCTCCTCGGCGGGCCCGGTGGACGCGCCGCCGCTGCCGTCCCGGCCCGGCTGCCCGTAGTCGTTGACGACGACGGCCGCACCGAGCCGGGCCAGCTCCAGCGCCTCGGCCCGGCCGAGACCCCGGCCCGCGCCGGTGACGATCGCCGACAGTCCCTCCAGTGGCAATGACATGGGCATCCTTGAAGTCGTCGGGGTTCGTCCGGGCCGCCGGCAGAGCCACCTGGCCGTCCGGGGCACCCGGGTCGTCCGGGTCGCCCAGGGGCCCGGGGCGACCGCCGGCGTCAGATCTCTATGCAGGTCCGCAGCGCGGCCCCCGTGCGCATCTGGTCCAGCGCCTCGTTGATGTCGGCGAGCGGCACCCGGTGGGTGATGAGGCCCTCCAGGTCGATCCGGCCGGCCCGCCACAGGGCGATGGTCCGCTCGTAGGAGCGCAGGACGTCACCGCCGCCGTACATGGAGGGCAGGACGCGCTTCTCGTCGAAGAACAGCTCGAACATGCTGAGCTGGAGGAAGTCGTCCATGGCGCCCGCGCCCACGACGACGAGGGTGCCGCCGCGCCGGGTGTTCTCGTACGCCGTGCGGGCGGTGGCCGAGCGGCCGACGACCTCGAAGACGTAGTCGAAGCCCTCCCCGCCGGTGACGGACTGCTTGGCGTCGGCCAGCTCGTCCGGGGAGACGGCCCTGGTGGCGCCGAACCCGAGCGCCGCCTCGCGGCGCGCGACCACCGGATCGACGGCGACGATCTCGGCGGCGCCCTTGAGCCGGGCGCCCTGGATCGCCGAGATACCGACACCGCCGCAGCCGATGACGGCCACCGAGGAACCAGCCTCCACGTCGGCGGTGTTGAGGGCCGCGCCCAGCCCGGTGGTGACCCCGCACCCGATGAGGGCGGCGACGTCGAACGGCACGTCGTCCGGGATCGGCACGGCGCACCCGGCGTCGACGACGACCTCCTCGGCGAACGTGCCGGTGCCCGCGAAGCCGAACACGTCACCGGAGGGCCGCCGGAAGTTGGGGGTGCCGGCGTTGAGGAACCCGGCGAGGCACAGCTGGGTCTGGCCGCGCTTGCAGGCGGGACAGCTGCCGCAGGCCGGCAGCCAGCAGACGACCACCCGGTCGCCGGGCTTCAGACCGCTCACGCCCTCCCCCACGTCGAGGATCTCGCCGGCGCCCTCGTGGCCGGGGACGAACGGGCCCGGCTGCGGCAGCACCCCGGCCATCGCGGACAGGTCCGAGTGGCACAGCCCCGTGGCCCGCACCCGGATCCTCACCTTGCCCGGCCCGAACCCCGCGGCCTCGACGTCGTCGAGCACCTCCAGCTTGTCCTGGCCGATCTCGTGCAGTACGGCTGCGCGCATGGTGCGGCTCCCCTCAGGAGTACCTGCCGGCAGTGACCCGCCCGGAGCACTGAACCTGTCCGGCGTACATGACCTACGGCTGTGCTGAAGTGCTCACGCGTGTGTGACGAGGGTGTCCGCCAGCACCGGCGCGTCGTCCCGGTCGGCGGCGCTCACCGCCACGCGCACCGAGCGGTCGTCCGGCCGCCACATGCGGATGCGGAGGGCCTCGCCCGGGAAGACGACTCCCGCGAAGCGGGTGCCGTACGAGCGGACCCGGGCGACCTCCCCGTCGAGCACCGTGTCCACGACGGCCTTGAGCGTGATCCCGTAGGTGCACAGCCCGTGCAGGATCGGCCGGTCGAACCCGGCGCGGGCGGCGAACTCCGGGTCGGCGTGCAGCGGGTTCCAGTCGCCGGAGAGGCGGTAGAGCAGCGCCTGGTCCTCGCGGACGACGCGCTCCACCTCCTTGTCCGGGGCGGTAACCGGTGGTTCCTGGCGGGCGGACGGGCCGCGCTCACCTCCCCAGCCGCCCTCGCCGCGGACGAAGATCTGGGCCTCGTTCGTCCACAGGGGGCCGTCGGTGTCGGCGACGTCGGTGCGCATGACGAGCACGGCGGCCTTGCCCTTGTCGTAGACCGCCGCCACCCGTGCGGTCGCGGTCGCCCGGCCGTCGACGGGGATGGGCCGGTGCAGCTCCACACGCTGACCGCCGTGCAGGACCTTGGCGAGGTCGACGTCCACGCCCGGGGCGTTCAGGCCGCCGATGACGTCCGGTGAGCCGGCGCCCGCGACGGTGGCGAAGCTCGGCAGGACGTGCAGCCGGGACTCCAAGGTGTAGCGCAGCTCGTCGGGGGCGGTCGCGGGGATGCCGGCACCGATGCCGAGGTGGTAGAGCAGGACGTCCTTGCGGGTCCAGGCGATCTCGGCGGAACGGGGCTCGGCCGCGAGGGCCTTGGCTGCGTCGATGGGCATGGGGCTCCTGTTCTGCGAAGAACCTCGGGATGAAGAACCTCGGATTCGGTGAGGAACCTCGGATTCCGTGAGGAACCTCGGAACCTCGGCACGACCGTCCGCACCAGCGGCCGCGCCGAGGTCGTCACGGGGGTCCGGAACCCGCCCTTCTAGAACGCGTTCCAGTCCGGCGACCCTCTGTATAGCCGAGGCGCGTGCACTTGTGAAGACTGCTGACACCGTGTCAGATGCGGACCCGGAGCCGCCGCAGGTGCGGGACTCTGTCCCGGGTGCCCACCCCCGCAGGCCACCCGGCAACCATCCCCCGGCCCGCCCCCGGCCCGCCCCCCTCACCCCCTCACCGCACGACCTTCACCGACTCGTACTCCGCGCCCTTCGGTGCGAGGGCCACGAACCAGCTCACCGGGGAGCCATCGGCGTCGACGACGCGGGGGCTGCGGAGGTCCTCGTACGAGGGCAGGTCGGACTCGCGGTTGACGTCGACGGACGTGCCGTCGGACCAGGTGACGCGGACCTGTTGGGCGGTCGGGGCGACCTCACCGATGACCAGGCGCTTGAGGGCGCCGTCCGTGTCCTGGCCGCCGGTGGGCAGGGGCATCGCGAACGCCTGGTGGTCCGTGCCGGCCGCGGTCCACTCCTCGCCGTCGAGCACCTTGTCGGTCTGCCCCGGAGCCACGGACAGATGCACGAAGTGCCAGGCACGGCCCACGAGTTCGGCGGGACCGTCCACGTCCGTAGGCTTGTCGCCGCGCAGCGCCATGGCGGCGAGCTGCTGCTCCGCCTCCTTCTCGGTCCTCGGCGCATCCCAGAAGTCGACCGTGACCTTCCAGTCACGGCCCCGCTCACGCCCCGAGGCCAGCTGGGTGCGGTGCGGCTGGTCGAGGTGCCGCTGCTCGAGCTCGGCCGGTGTCGTGGCCGCCGGGGGCACCGAGACCCGACCCCCGTCCGTCGCCCCGGTCAGGGCCAGTGCTCCCGTGGAGCCCGCGAGCACCACGGTCACCGCCGCCGCGACGGCCCAGCGGCGGGCCTTGCGTCGACGGCCGCCGCGGACCACCGCCTGGTAGGGGGCTGTACCGATCTCCACCTCGTCGGTCGCCTCCGCCAGCAGCAGGGCGATGTCCCTCTCCAGCGCGGTGCTTCCGGTGAGGTCGCCGAGCGTGCCGTCGCCGCCGTAGGTGCCGTCGCCCCGGGTCATGTCCCGCTCCGCCTTCCCGTGTCCGCCGTCGATACCGTGTGTGTCGCCTGCGCCCTTCACTTCCGTCCCCCCTGGGTCACCGTCTCGGCCAGTCCCGGTATCGCGCGGAGCTTCGCGATGCCCTTCGCCGCGTTGCTCTTCACCGAGCCCACGGAACAGCCCATCGCCTCCGCCGCCTGGCTCTCGCTGAGGTCCTCCCAGTACCGCAGGACCACGGCCTCCCGCTGCCGGGGCGGCAGCTGGGAGAGCGCCTTGAGGAGCGCGCCGCGGTCGTCGGCCTGGGCGATGCGGTCGCCGCTGTCCGGCACCTCGGGCACCAGGTCCGAGTCACTCCTCGGCGCGAGGAACTCCTTGAGTCGCCTGCGGTGCCTGCGCGCATGGGCGTTGATCATGACGCGCCGTACATAGGTGTCCGGGTCGTCCGTCGAGGCGACCCGGCGCCAGGCCGCGTAGACCTGCTCCAGCGTCGTCTGCACCAAGTCCTCCGCGGCGTGCTGCTCCCCCGTGAGAAGAAACGCCGTGCGCATCAGCCGTGGCCAGCGGCCGACGAGGAAGCTCTGGAACTCCTCGTCCCGAGCCTGTTTCCGATCCCCCATGAGCACCTCCTAGATGTCTTTAACAGTCCACGAGGGCCCGGATCCGTTGCCTCGTCCGGCGGAGAACTTCGGACGGCCTCGCCGCGCCCGGGCAGCGGCACCCAACGACCTGACGGACGATCACATCCCCATGGGCTGGTCAAGAATTCCTTAGCCACTCGAACCATCGGAATAGTTGCCCTGGTCGACGAGGTTGGCCCCTCACGCACTCTCTTCCGGCCAGGAGGCCCCGCTCCATGACGCGTCCGCACACACCCGCCCCCACCGAGCCCACCACGAGAACGAACGGCGGGATCGTCCCCGTGCTGGCCTTCGCGGGCATCGTGGTCGCGGTGATGCAGACCCTGCTGGTCCCGGTGATCAAGGATCTCCCCCAGCTCCTCGACACCACCCCCGGCAACGCCACCTGGGTCCTGACCTCCACGCTCCTCTCGGGTGCCGTGGCCACCCCGATCATGGGCCGGCTCGGCGACCTCCACGGCAAGCGCCGGATGCTGCTCGCCAGCCTGGCGGTGATGGTGGTCGGCGCGCTGATCAGCGGTTTCACCAGCGCCCTGGTCCCGATGATCGTGGGCCGCACCCTCCAGGGCTTCGCCATGGGCGCGATCCCGCTCGGCATCGGCCTGATGCGCGACGAGCTGCCCCGCGAGCGCCTCGGCTCCGCGATGGCCCTGATGAGCTCGTCCATCGGCGTCGGCGGCGGACTCGCCCTGCCGCTGGCCGCGGCCGTCGCCCAGAACACCGACTGGCACGTCCTCTTCTTCGGAGCGGCCGGCCTCGGCGTCCTGTCCATCGTGCTCACCCTCGTCGCCGTGCCCGAGACGAAGACGCGGGCGCAGGGCTCCTTCGACCTCCTCGGCGCGCTCGGCCTCTCCCTCGGCCTGGTCCTCTTCCTCCTGCCCATCACCAAGGGCAGCGACTGGGGCTGGACCTCCGTGACCACGCTCGGCCTGTTCGCCGCGTCGGCCCTGGTGCTGCTCGGCTGGGGCGTCCTGGAGCTGCGCGTCCCGGCGCCCCTGGTGGACCTGCGCACGACCGCCCGCCGCGAGGTGCTCCTCACCAACCTCGCCTCGATCATGGTCGGCGTCTCCTTCTACGTCGTCTCCCTGGTCCTGCCGCAGCTCCTCCAGCTGCCCACCGCGACCGGCTACGGCCTCGGTCAGTCGATGGTCGTCGCGGGCCTGTGCGTGGCGCCGCTCGGCCTGACGATGATGTTCACCGCTCCCGTCTACGCCCGGCTGTCCGCCAAGTACGGCCCCAAGAGCACCCTCATCCTCGGTCTGCTGATCATCGCGGTCGGCTACGGCGCGGGCCTCGGCCTGATGAGCGCCGCCTGGCAGACGGTGGTGGTGTCGGTGGTGCTCGGCACGGGCATCGGCCTCGCCTACTCCTCGCTGCCCGCGCTGATCGTCGGCGCCGTCGACCCGTCCGAGACCGGCGCCGCGAACGGCCTCAACACCCTCATGCGCTCCATCGGCACGTCCGTGTCGAGCGCCGTCATCGGCATGGTGCTCGCCGACACCGCGCACCACGTCGGCGGGGTCGCCGTCCCCACCATGCACGGCTTCCGGGTCTCGTTCCTGATCGCCACCGCCGCGGTCGCCGTCGGCATCCTCCTCGCCGTGTCCCTGCCCGGCCGCCGCCCCGCGAACGGCCCGACGCTCCTGGCGAGCAGCGCGGACGACAAGGCGGCCGCCGAACGCCCGGTCGAGCGGGTGTCCTGACGCCGAGCCGCCGGGTGTCCTGACGGCGCCGACGGGCCCCATGGCAGCATGGGGCACCCCCGGTCCGTACGGCCCTGAACGTCTGTACGGCGTCCGCACGCCCGGCGGCCCCGCGCCCGCCCACGCCACCTCGGAGGACCCCATGCCCGCGGCCCCCAAGCCGGAGATCCTCGCCGCGTTCGAGTCGGCCAAGGGGTTCATGCCCGTGGGTGAAGGGCTGGCCCTGTACGCGGCGGCCGTGGAGGCGGGGCGCCTCGGGCTCCCGCTGCTGGAGGTCGGCACGTACTGCGGCCGCTCGACGGTCCTCCTCGCGGACGCGGCACGCGAGGCGGGCGTCACGGCGATCACGGTCGACCACCACCGGGGCAGCGAGGAGCAGCAGCCGGGCTGGGAGTACCACGACCCGGAGACCGTCGACCCCGAGATCGGGCTGATGGACACGCTGCCCACGTTCCGCCGCACCCTGCACAGGGCGGGCCTGGAGGAGCATGTGATCGCCCTCGTGGGCCGTTCCCCGCAGGTGGCGAAGGTCTGGAACTCGCCCCTCGCCCTCGTCTTCGTCGACGGCGGCCACACGGACGAGCACGCCACCGCCGACTACGAGGGCTGGGCCCCGCATGTCGCCGAGGGCGGCCTGCTCGTCATCCACGACGTGTTCCCCGACCCGGTCGACGAGTTCACCGGCCAGGCCCCGTACCGGATCTACCTGCGGGCCCTCGCCTCCGGCGCCTTCACGGAGGTCTCGGCGACGGACTCCCTGCGGGTGCTGCGGCGCACGGGCGCCGGTATCTGACCGGAACCGGCGCCGGAGAGGGCACCCGGCCCTACGCCACCTCTATCCCGTAGTCCTGGACCAGTTCCTCCAGGCCGCCCCGGTAGCCCTTGCCGCCCAGGACGAAGTCCCAGTCGCCGTTGGCGCGGCGGCGGAAGGAACCGAGGACCAGGGCGGTCTCGCCCGGGCGGCCGTCGGAGACGTCGAGGCGGCCCTGTTCGGCGCGTGACGGGTCCAGGAGCCGGATGCAGGCGTCGGTGAAGCCGGACAGGTCGGCGTCGGGGTTGACGGCGGGGTCGATCGCCGCCACGAGGACGAGCCGGTCGGCCTCGGCGGGCAGCGCGTCGAAAAAGACCCGGATCGCGGCCTTGTCCGGTGCCGCCGGCGGCAGCGCGCGGACCGTGCCGTCGGGGGTGCGGAGGTTGTTGTAGAAGACGAAGTGGTCGTCGCTGAGCACCCGGTCGCCGTGACAGACGAGCGCGCACACGTCCAGGGCGACGGCGCCGCTCCATCCCATGCCCAGCACGCTGAAGTCGTCCTCGGCCCCGTCGGCGCGCCGGGGTCGGGGTTCGTGACCATGGCCTGCCGGGGGTCCGACGCCGTCCGCTGCGCGGGGACGGCGCGCCCGTTGCCCGTGCCCAGGCGGCCGCGCAGACCGTGCCGGTGCAGCAGGTCGACGAGTTCGGTGCCGGAGACGAGTTCGAGCGGCTTGCCGTTGGCGAAGGTGTGCGAGCCGGGGCCGAACTTGGACGTCGTCACCAGCACGCCCTTGTTGGCGCCCGCGTGCTGGACGGTGCCGTAGAGGTCCCGGACGGCCGTCGGCGGGACGGTGTTGCGGTAGCGCTTGACCTGCACGACGATCTTGCCGCCGCGGATCGGCGCCGGGTCGAGGGCGTCGACGTCCACACCGCCGTCGTTGGAGCGCTGGGTGGTGACCGCCTGCATCCCCATGGCCTGGAAGAGTTCGGCGACCAGCGCCTCGAAGGCGACCGGGTCCATCTCCAGCAGGTCGGGCTCCTCGTCGCCGCCGTGGGTGACGACACCGTTGCCGACGTCGGCGGGCCGGCGGCCGGGCCGTACGGCGGTGCGCTGGTCCGGCTTGGCGGACAGCTGGCCGCGGAGCCCGTCGAGCAGACAGTCGACGGCGCTGACCTGCTCCAGGTTGAGCCCTGTGAACACCGCCCGGGGCGCCATGACGCTCGCGAGGACGATCTGCGCGCGCCGGCCGGTCGCCGGGTCGTGGTCGTCGACGAACCCGTTGAGCGTGACCGCCTCCAGGGCGCCGAACTCGTCGGCCGCGAAGAGATCGTGCAGCACGAGCAGGACGCACTGGGCGAGGACGTCCCGGTAGAGGGCGCGCCGCTGGGTGACGGGCCGGGCCGTCTCCTTGTCCTGGTCGGCGTTGTACAGGTAGCGCACGGACTTCGCCTCGGGGACGACGTCGAAGCGGGGCAGTTCCCAGTCGAGGACGAGTTCGCGGGCGGCCGCGTCGTACGCGGCGGAGACCTGGCGGGGGAAGCCCTCGGGCCAGGCGGCGGAGGCGTAGAGCGCGGCGGAGAAGTACTCCACGGCGGCCTCCGGGTCGCTGCCGGCGCGCAGGGCCGCCGTCATCTCGGTGACGCCCGCGTTGTGGCGGCGGATGTCCGCCAGTTGCCCGTCGGCCCACTGCTGGTACTGGCGCTGGTACTGGTCGAGTTGCCGCTGCCGCTGGGCCTCCGCCGCCTGTGCCGCGTGCCAGTCCTGCTCGAACCGGGCCCGCGCCTCGGCCTGCGCCTGCGCCCGCCGGCCTGCGGTCCAGCCGCCCTGGGCCTGGTAGTGACCGGGGTCCGGCATGGGCACCGGCTGGGCGAGCGCGCCCGGGGCGAAGGGCTCCAGCCGCTCGGAGCGGGTGAGGGCGGCGGCGCGGAACGCCGGGGCCCGGCAGCCGGCGGCCAGCAGCCCCTGGAGGGCGGCGACCTGCGCGTCCAGTTCCTCGGTACGCCGCCGGGCCTCCGCCTCCCTCTGCTGCCGGTACGCCTGCTGCTGCTCACGGTGGCTGCGGGCCACCTCCCGCTGGTACGAACGCTGCTGGCGCTCGTACTCCCGTTGCTGCCTGGCCCGCGCCTCCAGCTGACGCTGCTGCTGGCGCTGTGCCTCGGCCCAGATCCCGACCAACCCGTTGGAGCGACGACTCATCCCTTACAGGCCCCTCCCCCAGGGCCCTGCCACTGCCCGGCCGAGCCCTGCCCCACGACAAGCAGTAACTGGCCGACTCTACCGTGCGACCGCGTGTCCGCCCATCCGCTGGTCACACCCTGTTTCCGGGCCGCGCCCCCGCACGGGGGAAAGGGGAGCGGCGGGCGGGGGCGAAGTGTGGCGGTACGGCGTCGTGAAGCCGCCGGCGCCGGCCCGCCCCGTATGGTGGCAGGCGTGTCGTACGTAGGCCCGGACTTCGATCCGCCCCAGCCCCGCCGTTCGCCTCTGCGCCGCCCTCTGACCGTGGCCGTCGCCGCCGTCGTGGTGGGGTCGGTCGCCGGTTGGGGGGTGTGGCAGGCCGTCGGCGACCCCGGGGACGACGGGTCGAACCGGGCGGCCGCGCGCAACCAGCCGAGAACCGCTCCCCCGGCGTCGCCGACGCCCTCCGCCGCGCCCACCTCTTCCGAGGACGGCGACGGCACGGACGGGAAGAAGGGGGGCGACGGCACGAAGGCGAGCCCGACGGCCTCCTCCGGGGCGGCGGCCGACGGCACCCTGAAGGGCAAGGTCGTCGTCATCGACCCCGGCCATAACTCGCAAAACTTCCGGCACACCGCCGAGATCAACCGCAAGGTGAACATCGGCACCGGGATGAAGGAGTGCGACACCACGGGGACGTCGACCAACGACGGTTACACGGAGGCCGAGTTCACGCTGGACGTGTCGCGCCGGGTCCGGGCGCTCCTCGAACAGCAGGGCGCCACGGTGAAGTTCACGCAGGACGGCAACCGGGAGTGGGGCCCCTGCATCGACGAGCGGGCCCGGATCGGCAACGCGGCGGAGGCCGACGCGGTGGTGTCGATCCACGCGGACGGCTCGGCGGCCGGCAACCGGGGCTTCCACGTCATCCTGCCGGGCGCGGTGCACGAGGGCGCCGCCGACACCCGGCCCATCGTCGGTCCCTCCCGCGATCTCGGGGAGCGCATCGCGGGCAAGTTCGTCCGCGAGACGGGGAGCGCGCCCTCCAACTATGTGGGCGGAGGTACCGGTCTCGTCACACGTCAGGACCTGGGCGGTCTCAATCTGTCAACGGTTCCCAAGGTGTTCATCGAGTGCGGCAATATGCGCGATAGCAAGGACGCGGCACTGTTGACCAGTGGCACATGGCGGCAGAAGGCCGCGCAGGGGATCTCTGAGGGAATCGTGAGTTTCCTGCGCGGGTAGGGGGAGGGTCGTGATCATCGTGGCAATCCCGACGTACGGCTACGTCGGGTGGACGATATGGTCATCCCTACGATGAGGGGCCACCCCCGCGCTTCCCGCCAGAGCCTGACGGCGCCATGGTGAACAGCGACGCCTCCACACCGATGACGAGACGACTGACGAAGGACCTGAAGTGAATATCCGCTCCCTCACCAGAGGCGACGGCGTCGTGATCGGAGCAGCGGTATTGCTGTTCATCGCGTCGTTCCTCGACACGTTCGACGGCTCCGGAGACGACATCCCCAACGCCTGGGACAACCTTGGCCTGGTGATGAGCATGTACGTCGGCGGCATCATCGGTGCGGTGCTGATCGTCATCTCCCGTGCGCTGCCGCAGCCGCCCAAGCTCATCGGTCTCGACGTGGCTCAGCTCGGAGTGGGTCTGACGATCTTCGCCGCGTGGACCTCGTTCTGGTCCATCATCGACCCTCTGGGAGCAGTCGAGGAGCTCTTCGGCGCCTTCGGGAGCTCGGAGCCTGACGCCGGTGCCGGTCTCATCCTCGGCCTGATCGCCGCTTTGGTCCTGGCCGCCGCGGCCGTCGCCACCCCCCTCGTCCCCGCGCTGAAGGCCGCCCTCGTCGGCGCCCCGCGTCCCGCGGCCCCGCAGCCCTACGGTGCCCAGCCTCCCGGTGGTTACGGCTACCCGGGTGCCGGCGCCCAGGCGCCGTACGGTGCGAGCCAGCCCCAGCCGGGGCAGCCGGGCGCGCCGTTCGGTGGTCAGCCGCAGCCGCAGCAGGCGCAGGCCACTCCGCAGCCGCCCGCGGGCGACTTCTCGCCCTTCTGGTTCGCCGTGCCGGTGGCGCGTCCGCTGTTCGCCGAGGACGGTTCGCAGTCGACGATCGCCGAACTGGCGCCGGGCACCTGGTACCTGGCGGTCGAGCAGCGCGGCGCCCACCTGGTCGCCCAGACGCAGGACGGCCGTCGCGGTGTCCTCCAGGACACCACCGGCATCCAGCGCGGCTGAACGCGGCACCGACCGCGGGCCCTCACCGTACGACCGGCCCCTCGCTCTTCCGAGCGGGGGGCCGTTGTCGTACAGTCGCTCTCCCCACCGGAGGAACTGACGGAGCGTCAGGAGGCGGCGTATGCGGCTCGGTCTGGCACTGGGGTACTGGGGGCGTGGCCCGTCGGCGGGTCATGTGGCGCTCGCCCAGGAGGCGGAGCGGCTCGGGTACGACTCGGTGTGGACCGCCGAGTCGTGGGGGTCGGACGCGTTCACGCCGCTCACCTGGATCGCGGCGCGCACGTCGCGGATCAAGCTCGGGACGGCCGTGGCGCAGATGGCGGCACGGTCGCCGACGACGACCGCCATGCACGCGCTCACCCTCGACCATCTCTCGGGCGGGCGGATGCTCCTCGGGCTCGGGCTGTCCGGTCCTCAGGTCGTGGAGGGCTGGTACGGGCGGCCGTTCCCGAGGTCGCCGCTGACCGCGACCCGGGAGTACGTCGACGTCGTACGGCAGGTGCTGCGGCGGGAGGGGCCCGTCGAAGTGGACGGGAGCTTCCACGGGTTGCCCTACCGCGGGCCGGACGGCAGCGGCGTGGGCAAGCCGTTGAAGTCCATCACCCATCCCCTCCGGCCCGACCTGCCGGTCCTGCTGGGCGCGGAAGGGCCGAAGAACATCGCGCAGACCACGCGGATCGCGGACGGCTGGCTGCCGTTGTACTGGTCGCCGACGCGGACGGAGGTCTACGAGGCGTCGCTGACCGACCTGCCCGAGGGGTTCCTCATCGCTCCCATGGCGCGGGCTCGGCTCTGCGACGACGTCGCCGAGGGGCTGCTGCCCGTGAAGATGATGCTCGGCTTCTACATCGGCGGGATGGGGCACGCGAAGCGCAACTTCCACGCCGACCTCATGGCACGCATGGGGTACGAGGAGGAGGCGCGGCGGATACAGGCGTTGTTCCTCGACGGCCGCCGCGAGGAGGCCGTGCTCGCGGTGCCGGACGCGTTCGCCGACGAGATCTCACTGGTCGGGCCGAGGGAACGGATCGCGGAGCGGCTGGAGGCGTGGCGCAAGGGCCCGGTGACGGACCTGCTCGTCGTGGCACCGGACCGGCCGACGCTGCGCGTGCTGGCGGAGCTGAACTCCTAGGGTTTCAGCCAGGAGTTAGCGGCAACCCGTCAGGCATGTCTCGATATAGCGGCTCCAACCAGGCGGGCCGGGTCATAGCGATCGTCGCGGACGTGATGGCCTTCGTTATCGGCCTGTGGATCCTGATGTATCTGCTGGGTGCGAACGGCGCGAACGACTTCGTGCAGTTCATCCATGACGCGGCCCGCTGGCTCGCCGGCTGGTCCCACGACCTGTTCACCTTCGACGAGCAGTGGGCGCGGGTCGTCGCCGGGTACGGACTCGCGGCCGTGGTCTACCTGTTCGTGGGACACGCGATCGCGAACCGCATGCACCGCCACTGACGCTTCGCGGAGTGGGTGCGGGTGCGTTGCGGCCGCTGGATGACTGCGGCTGAGTGGGGGCTGTCCGCGCAGTTCCCCGCGCCCCTCAGAAGCAGGGGCCGGCCCCCGGTCTTTCTGGGGCGCGGCGAACTGCGCGAGCGGCCACGGACGACGCGCTGTCGGCCACGTCGGCCACGAAGCGCAACCACCCCACCCGGAGGCCGGACCTCAGCAACACTCCGAGTCGTCGAAGTCGTCCAGGCCGCGCGGCAGTCGCTCCCCGCCGAACACCGCGCACGTCGCCTCGTCGCCGCCCAGCGCGGCCACCGCGAGCAGCAGGGAGCCCGCGGTCCAGGAGGTCAGTTCCTCGGGCCAGACGGCCCGGTCCTCGAAGACGTAGCCCGTCCAGTACAGGCCGGTCGCGGGGTCGCGCAGGTGCTGGATGGACTGGAGGATCTCCAGCGCCCGGTCGGACTCGCCCATCGCCCAGAGGGCCAGGGCGAGTTCGGCGGACTCGCCACCGGTGACCCAGGGGTTGGGGACGACGCAGCGTACGCCGAAGCCGGGGACGAGGAAGCGGTCCCAGCCCTCCTCGATACGGGACTTGGCCTCGGCGCCCGTCAACGCGCCGCCCAGCACCGGGTAGTACCAGTCCATCGAGTAGCGGTCCTTGTCGAGGAACCGCTCGGGGTGCCGGCGGATCGCGTGCCGCAGCGCGCCCACGGCCAGCTCCCAGTCCGGCTGGGGTTCCTCCCGCTGCTCGGCGATGGCGAGCGCGCAGCGCAGCGCGTGGTGGATGGAGGAGGAGCCGGTCAGCAGGGCGTCGGTCACCGGCGTGCCGTCGTCCTCGCGCTTCCAGCCGATCTGCCCGCCGGGCTGCTGGAGCCGCAGGACCCACTCGATCGCCGCGTACACGGCGGGCCACATGCGGTCGAGGAAGGTGTCGTCGCCGGTGGCCAGGTAGTGGTGCCAGACGCCGACGGCGATGTAGGCGACGAAGTTGGTCTCCCGGCCCCGGTCGGTGATGTCGTCGGCGTCGCCGTCGGCGTACGCGGCGTACCAGGAGCCGTCCTCGTTCTGGTGCCGGAGCAGCCACGCGTAGGCGCGCGCGGCGGCCTCGTGCTCACCGGCCGCGTCGAGGGCCATGGCGGCCTCGACGTGGTCCCAGGGGTCCAGGTGGTGTCCGCGGAACCAGGGGATCGCGCCGTCCTCCCGCTGCGTCGCGAGGATCCCGCGGACGGTGGCGGCGGCCTGCTCGGCGGTGAGGACCCCGGGCAGGACCAGGTGTTCTGTCCGGGGCGTCGTCACTTGGCGGCCACCCCGGCCTCGGCACCGGTCCCGGCTGCCGTCACGTCGCCGTCGGCGTCCGCGATACGCGGCAGGTGCGGCTTCGTCGCGTACACCACGAAGCTCTTGCCGATCAGCGGGTTGAGCGCCTGCTCGGCGACCCGGGTGGCCAGGGGCTTCTTCATGATGTCCCAGACCAGCAGCTTGTGGTACGCGCGGACCGGCAGCGCCTTGTCGTTGTCGACGCCGAAGGCGCACTTCAGCCACCAGTACGGCGAGTGCAGGGCGTGCGCGTGGTGGGTGCCGTACGGCTTGAGGCCGGCCTCGCGGACCTTGCCGAGCAGTTCGTCCGCCTTGTAGATGCGGATGTGGCCGCCCTCGACCTCGTGGTACGCGTCGGACAGCGTCCAGCAGACCTTCTCGGGGCCGTAGCGCGGGACGGTGATCGCGATGCGGCCGCCGGGCCTGAGCACCCGGACCATCTCGGCGAGCACGCCCTTGTCGTCGGGGATGTGCTCCATGACCTCGGAGATGATGACGACGTCGAAGGACTCGTCGGGGAAGGGCAGGGCGAGGGCGTCGCCCTCCATCGCCGTGGCCGTCGCGCCCTCGGGGGCCTCGCCGGCCTCCTTCATCGCCGCGAACCACTTGGCGACCTCGCGGATCTCGTCGCCGTTCTGGTCGAGGGCGACGACCTGGGCGCCGCGCCGGTAGCACTCGAAGGCGTGCCGGCCCGCTCCACAGCCGAGATCCAGGACGCGGTCCCCCGGGGCGAGCGGGAACCGGGAGAAGTCGACGGTCAGCACGTGGCCCTGCTTTCGCGGTCGGCGCTTTCGCGGTTTGCTTCAACTGCTTCTTCGACGGCCTCGTGGGCGTCGACGACTCGGTCGGCGGTGGGGTCGGCGAGGCGGCCCGCCGCCGGTACGGCGCGGGGGGCGGTGCTCGCGGCGGCCCCCGCCGGGCGCCCCTCGGCGCGGGCGATGGCCTCGCGGTAGTGGGCGACCGTGCCCTCGGCGGCCTTGGCCCAGGTGAACCGGCGCAGGACCCGCTCGCGGCCCGCGTGGCCGAGCCGGGCCCTCAGGTCGGCGTCGCCGAGCAGCCGGCTCAGCCCGGCGGCCAGGGCGCCCGCGTCGCCCGTGGGCACCGCGAGGCAGGTCTCGCCGTCGGGTCCGGCGACCTCCGGGATGGCGCCGCCGGTGGTGGCGACCAGGGGCGTGCCGGTGGCCATGGCCTCGGCGGCGGGCAGCGAGAACCCCTCGTACAGGGAGGGCACGCAGGCGACCTCGGCGGAGCGGACCAGGTCGACCAGCTCGGCGTCGGAGATGCCCTTCACGAAGTCGACGGCGCCGTCGAGGCCGTAGCGCTCCATGGCCTGCGCGACGGGGCCCTCGGTGGGCCGCTTGCCGACGACGACCAGGTGGGCGGCGGGGTGCTCGGTGCGGACCTTCGCCAGGGCCTCCACGAGGAAGACGAGGCCCTTCAGCGGCACGTCGGCGCTGGAGGTCGTGACGATCCGGCCGGGTATCCGCGCGACGGACGGGTCGGGCGAGAACAGGTCGGTGTCGGCGCCGATGTGGACGACGTGGATGCGGTCGCCGCGGACGCCGAGGTGGTCGACGATCTCCTGGCGGGAGGTGCCGGAGACGGTGAGCACGCCCGGCAGCCGGCGGGCGACGCGCTTCTGCATGCGGGTGAAGGCGTACCAGCGGCGTACGGAGGTGCGGCGCTGCCAGCCCTCGGCGGCGTCCAGCTCCAGCTGCCGGTCGACGGTGATGGGGTGGTGGATGGTGGTGACGAGGGGGGCGCCCACATCGCCCAGCAGGCCGTAGCCGAGGGTCTGGTTGTCGTGGACGACGTCGAACGCGCCGCGCCGGGCCCGCAGATGGCGGCGGGCGCGCAGGGAGAACGTCAGGGGCTCGGGGAAGCCGCCGGTCCACATCGTCGCCACTTCGAGCGCGTCGATCCAGTCGCGGTACTCGTCGCGCTTCGGGGTGCGGAAGGGGTCGGGCTGCCGGTACAGGTCGAGGCTGGGCAGCTCGGTGAGGGAGAGTGTGCCCGGCCCGTCGCCGGGCACCGCGTCCTCGTCGAGGACGGGGTAGGGCTGGGAGCCGATGACCTCCACCCGGTGGCCGAGGCGGGCGAGCTCGCGCGAGAGGTGCCGTACGTACACGCCCTGGCCCCCGCAGAACGGGTTCCCTTTATAGGTGAGGAGCGCGATGTTGAGCGGTCGGCCGCCGTCGGCGGCGGGGCTGGCGTGATGCCCCGCCTCACTGGCCTCAGCGGTCACTCTCGGGCCCCCTTCTGCCTGTGTTGTCCGGTGAGATTACGTCGGGACGGTAATCTAGAACAAGTTACAGACTTGATCGTTCAAGGAGCACTGAATCTACCGGCAGGTAGGGCCGCGGTGAGCGGTGGATCAGGTGATTCACGCCACGGCACGCGCCCTGGCATGCTGTCGGATCGCACGCCCTCACCGACTGTCACGGAACGGTACCCATGCCTGCGGAAGCCAAGGTGGACGCCAGTAGCGCGAGACAGGAACAGCGCCCGGAGTCGCGGCCGGACTCGCCGCCCCTCACCCAGCGGCAGGAGGCCCGCCGGCGCCGGATCCTGCACGCGAGCGCGCAGCTGGCCAGCCGGGGCGGTTTCGACGCCGTGCAGATGCGGGAGGTCGCCGAGTCCTCGCAGGTCGCCCTCGGCACGCTCTACCGCTACTTCCCCTCCAAGATCCATCTGCTGGTCGCCACGATGCAGGACCAGTTGGAGCACATGCACGGCACGCTGCGGAAGAAGCCGCCGACCGGCGAGAGTGCCGCGGAGCGGGTGGCCGAGACCCTGATGCGGGCCTTCCGCGCGCTCCAGCGCGAGCCGCACCTCGCGGACGCCATGGTCCGCGCGCTCACCTTCGCCGACCGCAGTGTCAGCCCCGAGGTGGACCAGGTCTCCCACCAGACGACGGCGATCATCCTGGACGCCATGGGGCTGGAGCACCCCACCCCCGAGCAGCTCTCCGCCGTCCGCGTCATCGAGCACACCTGGCACTCGGCCCTGATCACCTGGCTGTCGGGCCGCGCCTCCATCGCCCAGGTGAAGATCGACATCGAGACGGTCTGCCGCCTGATCGACCTGACGACACCGGAGGAGTGAAGGAACCGGGCGCGGAAGGACCAGGCACAGGAGGGACCAGGCGCAGGAGGGACCGGGCACAGAAAGAACCGGGCCCAGAAGGGCCCGGCGCATAATGAAGGACCTACGAGACGGGTTCCCTGCGCCGGTATTACCCGGATCAGGTGCTGGGGGTCGCCGTCGGTCCTGTACCAGCGACCTCCGGCCTCTCAGCCCGACCGTCGACGTCGGCACCAGCGGAGACCTTCGTCTCTCGCTTGCGTCGGCTACTCCGGTCGAACTCCCTCACTCGTCCCGTAGGCCGAATTCCAGAATAGAACGCCCGTAGGCGTATGCAACCCCCTGAATCGGATTTTTTACCCCATTCTCCGGGTCGCCCTCCAGGCCACGGCCTCCAGTCCGCTCCAGCTGCCGCTACTCCTCGGGCGGGAACACCGGCTCCCCGCTGCCCAGCAGCGTGATCGAGATCGCCTCCACCGGGCAGCCCTCCGCCGCCTTCAGGATGCCCTCGCCCGCGTCGGTGTCCGGCTCGACGGGGTGGGACTGCATCGCGGAGTCGAGGCGGAAGGCGCCGGGGGCGAGGTGGGTGCACTGGGCGGAGCCGATGCAGATCCCGCGGTCGACCTCCACGTGCCAGCGGTCGCCCATCAGCCCGCCCCCTCCCCCGCGGCGGCGCCCGCGGGCGGCACGTACCCGGCGGGCAGGTGGATCATCTTGTGCTCCAGGTATTCGCCGTAGCCCTCGGGGCCGAACTCGCGCCCGAGGCCGGAGTTCTTGTAGCCGCCGAAGGGGCCGAACATGTCGAGGCTGAAGGTGTTGACGGAGTACGTGCCGGTGCGGACCTGGCGGGCGATGTCGATGCCGCGCTCATCGTCGGCGGTCCAGACGCTGCCGCTGAGGCCGTAGTCGGAGTCGTTGGCGATCCTGACGGCCTCGGCCTCGTCACCGTACGGGAGGAGGCAGATCACCGGCCCGAAGATCTCCTCGCGGGCGATGCGCATGGAGTTGTCGACGTCGCCGAAGAGGGTGGCGTCCACGTACCAGCCGTGGTCGAGGCCGGCGGGGCGTCCGCCGCCGGTGAGGATCTTGGCGCCCTCCTCCTGGCCGATGCGGATGTAGTCGAGGCTGCGGCGCTGCTGCCGCCGCGCCACGAGCGGGCCGAGTTCGGTGGCGGGGTCGAGGGGGTCGCCGACCTTGAGCGCGGAGGCGGCGGCCGCGAACGCCTCGGCGAACTCGTCGTAGCGGGTGCGCGGGACGAGGATGCGGGTCTGGGCGACGCACGCCTGGCCGTTGATCATCCAGGCGAAGGGCGCGATGCCGTTGACGGCGGTCTGCGCGTCGGCGTCCGGCAGGATCACCGCCGCGGACTTGCCGCCCAACTCCAGGGTGACACGGGTGAGGTTGCGGGCGGCGACCTCCATCACGCGCTTGCCGGCGGCGACCGAGCCGGTGAAGGAGACCTTGTCGACGCCCGGGTGCCCGACGAGGTACTCGCTGACCTCGCGGTCGGCGGGGAGGATCGACAGGACGCCCTCCGGGAGCCCGGCCTCGGCGGCGATCTCCGCGAGCAGATAGGCGTCGAGCGGGGTCTCGGGCGACACCTTCAGGATCGCGGGGCAGCCCGCGAGCAGCGCCGGGGCGAGTTTGGCGGCGGCGGTGAACTGCGGGACGTTCCACGGGACGACGGCCGCGACGACCCCGACCGGCTCGCGCCGCACCAGGATCTTGCCGAGCACGCCGTCGCGGTGCTCCTCGTGGGTGAAGTTGCGTGCCGTGGTGATCGCCGCGTCCCAGACCATCATCGAGGCGAGGGCCTGCACCATGACGCTGGAGGTGAACGGGGTGCCGTTCTGGGCGCTGATGAGGCGGGCGAACTCCTCGTGGCGCACGGCGAAGGCGTCCTTGACGCGGGTGACGACCTCGATGCGCTCGTCGAGGGTCAGCCGGGGCCACGGCCCTTCGTCGAAGGCCCTCCGCGCGGCGGCCACGGCCCGGTCGACGTCCGCCCGTGAGGCGTGCGGTACACGGCCGATGACCTCCTCCGAGTGCGGGGAGACCACCTCGATGACGTCCGTGCCCAGGGGATCCGTCCACTCCCCGCCGATGAACAGCTGTCCGTGTTCCACGAGCTCGGTCATGGCCGACTGCCTCCCCGGGGCCGATCTCTGACGGTGCATCAGATATGGCGATAGGGGAACTGATACCAGCTCCGGTCGCAGGAGTCCACGGGCGGATGACGGCCGATGGCGGTCGGCTCGGCCTCCCATCGAAACCTGTTCTAGTTATAGTGACCGGACGGCGGCGATTGGGGAGCCCATGGCGCAGGTGAACGACCACGGCGGCGGCGTCCGGTCTCTTCGGGTCCCCATCCCGGACAACCCCCTCGGCCACACGCTCGTGTATGTCGTCGACACCGATCGCGGGCCCGTGCTGGTCGACACCGGCTGGGACGATCCGGCCTCCTGGGACATCCTCCGCGAGGGCCTCACGGCGTGCGGTACGTCGGTCGGGGAGGTCATCGGCGTGGTGATCACCCATCACCACCCGGACCATCACGGCCTGTCGGGCAAGGTGCGGGAGGCGTCGGGCGCCTGGGTGGCCATGCACGCGGCGGACGCCTCGGTCGTGCGGCGGACGCGGGAGACGCGGCCGGAGCGCTGGTTCACGTACATGGCGGCCAAGTTGACGGCGGCCGGCGCGCCCGAGGAGCACGTGGCCCCGCTGCGCGCCCCGCGTGGTCGCCGCACCCTGCCGGGCCTCTCCCCCGCGCTCCCCGACCGCGAGATCGTCCCCGGCGAACTCCTCGACCTCCCCGGCCGCCGCCTCCGCGCGATCTGGACGCCCGGCCACACCCCCGGGCATGTCTGCCTGCACCTGGAGGAGGACCACCCCGCCGAACTCCCGGGCCGGGGGCGGCTGTTCTCCGGCGACCACCTGCTCCCCGAGATCAGCCCGCACATCGGCCTGTACGAGGACCCCGACGACACGACGGTGACCGACCCCCTCGGCGACTACCTCGACTCCCTCGAACGCGTCGCCCGCCTGTCCCCGGCCGAGGTCCTCCCGGCCCACCAGTACACGTTCACCGACGCCCCGGCCCGGGTACGGGAACTGCTCGCGCACCACGAGTCCCGCCTCACCGACCTGCGCGGCCTCCTCACCACCCCGCTCACCCCCTGGCGACTCGCCGAACGCATGGAGTGGAACCGCCCCTGGTCCCAGATCCCCTACGCCTCCCGCAACATCGCCGTCGCCGAGGCGGAGGCCCACCTACGCCGCCTGGTGAAACTGGGCCGGGCCGAGGCGGTGACGGGGAGCGATCCGGTGACGTACGTGGCGGTGTGAACCTGGCGGCGGGATGCGCGGCAGTGTGAACCGAGCGACGCCGTACGCAGCAGTGTGAACCGAGCGGCGTTTTGCGTGGCCTCAGCGAGCGCCGGCCGAACGGATCAACTCCCGGACCCGGTCGAGCAGCCGCACTTCCCGCCCGCTCATCGTCGGGTTCTTCGCCCGGCGGGCGATCGCTTCCGTCAGTCCTTCCTCCGTGAGGGCTCCGCTGAGGGCCACGTGGCCGTTGCGCGGCTGGTGAACGAGGAGGCCGGTGAGGGTCGCGTGGGCGAGGGAGGCGCGGGGGTCGGCGGTGTCGGCCGCGACCTGCGCGAGGATGACCGCCGACATGCCCCAGTCGAGACCGGGCGGGCCCTCCTCACTGTTGGCCCAGTCGATGACGCGGGGGCCGTCGGGGGTGAGGAGGACGTTCTCGGGGTGCAGGTCGAGGTGGAGGACTCGGGCCGCCGGGTCGGTGGAGCGGCGGGGCGGGAGCGCGTGCAGCGCGTGGAGGAGGCGGGCCAGTTGGGCGCCGGCCTCCTCCGGATCGAGGGCGCCCGCGGCGATGGCCTCCAGCATGGTCGGGCCCGAGAGCCGTTCGAGGACCAGGTCGGTACGGGTCGCCGTGCGGACGCGGGGTGCGGGATAGCCGTGGGCGTGCACGTGCCCCATGATCTCGGCCTCGGCGATGGCGTCGCCCCAGCCGTCGCGGTAGCGGCGCAGCACCCATGCGCTGTCGGCCTCGATCTCGTAGACGTCCGCCGTGCGCCCCGCGCCCAGCAGTCTCCCCGTTCGCATGTCCCCGAACCTACCGCCCGGCACGGGCGGCCCACAGGCCGGTTTCTACCGGCAGGTAGAGTGGCCGGGTCGTCACGCCCGTACAGGGGGAAGCCGGTGCAAATCCGGCGCTGACCCGCAACCGTGAGCCGAAGCCGCCCCAGGGATCGGCGAGTCGGACTGCCCTGTGCGGAACTGTGACCGGCTCGCGTCACCGGCGTCCGCCGGTGTACGGCACCGTCGAGGAATACGGAGCCGAGCCGCCCGGCGTCGCGCCGTGGCGCCCGGCTCCCGTCAGGGAGAGGCACCGCCGATCATGAATGTCCGCCGCAGCGCCGCGGTCGTCGCCGTACTGGCCGCCACAGCCGGGGTCGGCACCGGACTCGGTACCGGTCTCGCACCGGCCGCCCTCGCCGACGACACCGCCCCCGCCGCGCCGTCCGCGTCGCCGTCGCAGGCGATACCCACCGGCCTGTACGGGTCGACGGACCCCAAGTACGACGGTGTCTGGCGGCAGTCGCTCACGCTGGTCGCCCTCGACGCCGTGGGCGAGAAGCCCGGCGCCGGTGCCGTCGAGTGGCTGCTCGGCCAGCAGTGCGCGAACGGGGCGTTCGCCGCGTACCGGCCCGATCCCACCGCGAAGTGCGACGCCAAGACGGCCGTCGACACCAACAGCACCGCCGCCGCCGTGCAGGCGCTCGCCGCCGTCGGCGGTCACGACGCGGAGGCCGAGCGGGCCGTCGGCTGGCTGAAGGACAACCAGAACGACGACGGGGGCTGGGGCTTCGCCGCGGGCGGGCCCAGCGACGCGAACTCCACGTCCGTCGTCATCGGCGCGCTGACCGCCGTCGGCGAGACACCCGGCGCGCAGAAGAGGGCCGGCCACTCCCCTTACGACGCCCTGCGCGCCCTCGCGCTCCCCTGCGCCGTCGGCACCGAGGGCAGCGGGGCCTTCGCCTACCAGCCCGACAAGAAGGGCGGGCTCGCCGCCAACGCGGACGCCACGGCCGCCGCCGTGGTCGGCAGCCTGGGAGAAGGGTTCGTCGTCGACGCCGGGAAGACCGGGGAGGCCGGCAGTTCCGGGGACTCCGGCGGCCCTGGTACGACCGGGGAGTCCGGGGCCGCCGCCGGGTGCTCCAGTGGCACCTCGCCCGAGGACGCGGCCCACAACGGCGCCCTGTACCTCGCCGGTGCCCTCATCTCCGACGGCTACCTGAAGTCCGTCCTCCCGGGCGCCGACGACCAGCCCGACCTCGGCAACACCGCCGACGCGGTCGTGGCGCTGGCCGCCGCCGGGGACACGGAGGCCACCGGGAAGCCGCTCGCCTGGTTGAAGAAGAACTACGGCCCCTGGGCGGCGAAGTCCGGCCCCGCGGCGTACGCCCAGCTCATCCTCGCCGCGCACGCCGCCGGCACCGACCCGCGCGACTTCGGCGGCGCGGACCTCGTGGCGCAGTTGGCCGAGACCGGCCCGGCGCGGGACGTGGACGACTACAGGAGCGTGCCGGACGACGGCACGGCCGACGGGGACGGGGGCGACGGGGGCATCGCGACCGGTGTGGTGCTGGGCGCCGGCCTCGGCCTCGCCGCTCTCGCCGGGGCGGCACTGACCCGGCTCACCCGGAAGCGGCGCCGGCCATGACCCGGGCACGGCCGCGGAGGCCCGCCGGGCGCCTGACCGCCGCGCCGGCGTCGGTCGTACTCGTCCTGTTCCCGCTGGTGGGGCTGGGCGGGCCGGCCCATGCCGCCGCGTATCGGTACTGGTCGTTCTGGGACCGAGGCGCGGACGGTTCCGGGTGGGTGTACGCCACGCAGGGGCCGTCGACCGCGCGGCCCTCGGACGGGGACGTCCAGGGCTTCCGGTTCGCCGTCAGCGCGGACTCCGACGACGCCGCCGAGCCGCGCGGGGCCGCCCGCTTCGACGCCATCTGCTCGGGTACGGCCGCCCGCGACGGGCAGAAGCGGATCGCGCTCGTCATCGACTTCGGCACGGCCGCGGACGCCCCCGCCGGTGAGACGCCCCCGCCGCCGCGCACCGCCTGTGCGCGTGTGCCGTCGGACGCGACCACCGCCGACGCGCTGGCCGCCGTGGCGAAGCCGCTCCGCTATGACACGAACGCGCTGCTCTGCTCCATCGCCGGTTACCCCCGGAAGGGCTGCGGGGAGGTGGTCGCCGGTGACGAGTCGTCCGACACCACCGGCTCGGGCGCGAACACCACCGGCCCCGACGCCTCGAACACCTCCGACGCCTCCGACGCCTCCGACGAGAAGGGGCCCTCCGTCGGCCTGTTCGCCGGCGCGGGCGCCGTCGCGGTGCTCGGGGCGGCGGCGGTGTGGCAGGCCAGGCGACGCCGCCGTGACTAGCCACGGGCCGGTGGACAGCGGGGACCACCGGTGGGCCGCGCGCGCCGCCGAGGGCGCACGGGCCGCTGAGGCCACGGGGGCCGCCCGAGCCACGCCGGCCGCCTACGTCACGGAAGCAGCTCAAGCCAAGCCGGCCGCCCAGGCCACGCGGACCGCCCGAGCCACACGATCCCCGCACCCCACCCACCCCCAACGCCCCTCCCCCCGCAGCGTCCACGGCCACCACCCGCACCCCCTCGCCTGGTGGCTCTGGGCCCTGGGGCTCGGTACCGCCGCGTCGCGTACCACCAACCCGCTTCTCCTGGCCCTCCTCATGGCCGTGGCGGGCTACGTCGTGGCGACGCACCGCACGGACGCCCCCTGGGCCCGCTCCTACACCGCGTTCGTGAAGCTCGGTCTGGCGGTGTTGGTCATCCGGCTGGCCTTCGCAGTGGTGCTCGGCTCCCCGATCCCCGGCACGCACACCCTCCTCACGCTCCCCGAAGTCCCGCTCCCCGAATGGGCGCAGGGCATCCGCCTGGGCGGCCGGGTGACGGCGGAGGGCGTGCTGTTCGCCCTGTACGACGGTCTGCGCCTCGCCGCGCTCCTCATCTGCGTGGGCGCCGCGAACGCCCTCGCGAACCCGGCCCGGCTGCTGAAGTCACTGCCCGGCGCGCTGTACGAGGCGGGCGTGGCGGTGGTGGTGGCGATGACGTTCGCCCCGCACCTGGTGGCGGACGTGCAGCGGCTGCGCGCCGCCCGGCGGCTGCGCGGGCGGCCGGACCGGGGGCTGCGGGGGTTGCTCCAGGTCGGACTGCCCGTCCTGGAGGGCGCGTTGGAACGGTCGGTGGCCCTGGCCGCCGCGATGGACTCGCGTGGCTACGGCCGCACCGCCGAGGTCCCGGCCCCCGTCCGCCGTACGACCGCCGCGCTCACCCTCGGCGGACTGCTCGGCGTCTGCGCGGGAACGTACGGCGTCCTGACCGCCGCCGGCGGCACCTACGGCCTCCCCGTCCTGCTCACCGGCCTGGCCGCCGCCCTCGCGGGCCTGCGCCTGGGCGGCCGTCGTTCGCCCCGCACCCGCTACCGGCCGGACACGTGGGGTGTACGGGCGTCGCTGGTGGGGGCGTCGGGCGTGGCCGTCGCCGTACTGCTGGTCCTCTGCGAGGCGTACGACTCCGCCGCCCTGCACCCCACCGTCCTGCCCCTGACCGCCCCGGCCCTCCCGCTGTGGCCGGCCGCCGCGGTCCTGGTGGGCCTGCTGCCGGCCTTCACCGTGCCCGGGCAACCGCCGGCTCCGGTCACCACCGACACCGCCCCCGACACCGCCCCCGACACCGCCCCCGACACCGCCCCCGACAAGGACAACGCATGATCCGTTTCGAGGACGTGTCCGTCACGTACGACGGTGCGGCCGAACCCACCGTGCACGCGATGGACTTCGAGGTCCCCGAGGGTGAACTCGTCCTGCTGGTGGGGCCGTCGGGCGTGGGGAAGTCGACCGTACTGGGTGCCGTGAACGGGCTCGTACCGCACTTCACCGGGGGCACCCTGCGCGGGCGGGTCACGGTGGCGGGGCGGGACACCCGTACGCACAAGCCGCGCGAACTCGCCGACGTGGTGGGCGTGGTGGGGCAGGATCCGCTCGCCCACTTCGTCACGGACACCGTCGAGGACGAACTCGCTTACGGCATGGAGTCGTTGGGGCTGGCGCCGCCCGTGATGCGGCGACGGGTGGAGGAGACGCTGGACCTCCTCGGCCTCGCCGGTCTCCGCGACCGGCCCCTCGCGACGCTCTCCGGGGGCCAGCGGCAGCGCGTCGCCATCGGGTCGGTCCTGACCCCGCACCCCGCCGTCCTGGTCCTCGACGAGCCGACCTCCGCGCTGGACCCGGCGGCGGCGGAGGAGGTCCTGGCGGTGCTCCAGCGCCTGGTCCACGACCTCGGCACGACCGTGCTGATGGCCGAGCACCGCCTCGAACGCGTCATCCAGTACGCCGACCGGGTCGTCCTGCTCCCCGCGCCGGGCGCCCGCCCCGTCCTGGGCACCCCGGCCGAGGTGATGGCCGTCTCCCCGGTCCACCCCCCGGTGGTGGCCCTGGGCCGCCTGGCCGGCTGGACGCCGCTCCCCCTGACGGTGCGGGACGCCCGCCGCAGGGCGGCCCCCCTACGAGCCCGCCTGGCATCCCGCACTCCCGAGACCCCGCCCGGCACCGCCACCGTCCAGGGACGCGGGGAACTGCCCGCCCAGCCGCACACCGCCCGCACCCGGCACACCACGGCCCAGCCCACCCCCTCCCCCGCGCCCGCCTTCCCCCGACTGCGCCGCCTCCTCTCCCGCGAACCGGCCCCCACCCCCGCCCCCGCCACCCCGCCCACCGGTCCCGCGGCCCACCCGAAAGCCACCCCCCTCGCCGAAGTCGCCTCCCTGGCGGTCCACCGCGACGGCATCCACGCCCTCCGCCACGTGGACCTCACCCTCACCCCCGGCGAGACCCTCGCCCTCATGGGCCGCAACGGCGCCGGCAAGTCCACCCTCCTGTCCGCACTGGTCGGCCTGGTGGCCCCCGCGGCCGGTTCCGTGCGGGTCGGCGGGGCGCGACCGCACCGCACGGCGCCGCGGGACCTCGTACGCCGGGTCGGTCTCGTCCCGCAGGAGCCGAGGGACCTGCTGTACGCGGACACGGTCGCGGCCGAGTGCGCGGCGGCGGACCGGGACGCGGGCGCCGAGCCGGGCACGTGCCGTCGACTGGTGGACGAACTGCTGCCCGGGGTGACGGACGCCACGCACCCCCGCGATCTGTCGGAGGGCCAGCGGCTGGCGCTCGCCCTCGCGGTCGTGCTGACGGCCCGGCCCCCGCTGCTGCTCCTCGACGAGCCGACCCGAGGGCTCGACTACGCGGCCAAGGCCCGCCTGGTCTCCACGCTGCGCGGGCTGGCCGCCGGGGGCCACGCGATCGTGCTGGCCACGCACGACGTGGAGCTGGCGGCCGAACTGGCCGACCGCGTGTTGATCCTCGCCGACGGAGAGGTGGTCGCCGACGGCCCGACCGCCGAGGTGGTCGTCGGCTCCCCCTCCTTCGCCCCGCAGGTCACAAAGATCCTGGCCCCGCAGAAGTGGCTGACGACGACCCAGGTGAGCCACGCCCTGAGCACCGAGCGAACGGCAGAGCGAACGGCCGAGGGAACAGCAGGGCCGACGGCAGGGCAAACGGCCGAGCAGGAGCGCCCATGAACCACGCCTCCTCCCCTCACCCGCACCCAGGCCCCAGCCCTCACCCCCGCCCCCGTCCCGTCCCCTTCTCCCTCCGCTCCCTCCTGGCCCTCGCGCTCGTCAGCCTCGTCGGTGCCGCCGCCTTCGCCTGGCCCTTCTTCGCGTCCCCCGGTTCGCAGGTCAGCGCGCACGCCCAGGACGCCCCCTGGCTCTTCGCCGGTCTGCTCGTGCTGCTCGTCGGTGTCGTCGCGGCGACGATCTCCGAGGCGGGGATGGGCGCGAAGGCGGTGGCGATGCTCGGGGTGCTCGCGGCGACCGGCGCGGCGCTGCGTCCGATCGGCGCGGGCACGGCGGGGCTGGAGCCCATGTTCTTCCTGATGGTGCTCAGCGGGCGCGTCCTCGGTCCGGGCTTCGGCTTCACGTTGGGCGCGGTGACGATGTTCTCGTCCGCGCTGCTCACCGGCGGTGTGGGGCCGTGGCTGCCGTTCCAGATGCTGTCGATGGGCTGGTTCGCGATGGGCGCCGGGTTGCTGCCGGGCGCCCGGCGGCTGCGGGGCCGCGCCGAACTCGCGCTGCTCTCGGCGTACGGCTTCGGCGCCGCCTTCGCCTACGGCACGGTCATGAACCTCTACGGCTGGCCCTTCATCGACGCGCTCGCCTCGAACATCGCCTTCCAGGCGGACGCGTCCCCCGCCGCCAACCTGGCCCGTTTCCTCGCGTACTGCCTGGCCACCTCGCTCGGCTGGGACCTGGGCCGCGCCGTCGTCACCGTCGTCCTGACCCTCACGCTGGGCGCCCCCGTGCTGCGGGCGCTGCGGCGGGCCACGCGGCGGGCCGCCTTCGAGAGCGCGGTCACATTCGACCCGCCCGCGTCCTGAACGCGGAGTCGGCCCTCGTACACGGACCGTCGCGGGCGCGGTGAAGCACCCCACAGGACGCATGTCACATACGAAGCGGGGCCGTAGATCGAATCGCGTGGCATGCGCACGCCGTAACAGCGCCTGACCTGCGGATTGAGAGCCACGTCACAGAGGCCGCACTCCACACGCATACGGCCACAACTAGCAAAAGGGGTGTTTGCGGACAGGTCCCCCGGGCTGCTTCTGTGGACGAGTCGCACGGCGCCGACCACCCCCACGGGCTCGGCGCCGACGTACGCCCCCACCGCACAGCTCGCGGTGACGGAATGCCCGCGACACAACCGTCCCCGAAGAAAAGGTTCCCCGTGACTCGCACGCTTCTCCGCCGCATCGCCTCCCCGAAGAAGGCCCTCGCCGGTACCGCCGTCGTCGCCGCCACCGCTGGTGCGCTGCTGACCGCCGTGCCCGCCCAGGCCGCGCCCTCGGAGGCCGCGCAGGCCCAGGCGACCGCGAAGAAGATGATCGCGAACTCCGCCCAGTACACCTGCTTCTCCAACATCGTCGACCACGAGAGCGACTGGAACGTCAACGCGACGAACGCGTCCTCCGGCGCCTACGGCCTGGTCCAGGCGCTCCCCGGTTCGAAGATGGCCTCCGCCGGTTCCGACTGGAAGACCAACGCCGCCACCCAGATCAAGTGGGGCCTGGACTACATGAAGGACCGCTACGGCAGCCCGTGTGGCGCGTGGAACTTCTGGCAGGCCAACAACTGGTACTGACGCGTCCCGCGCGACCCCCGCGCGACCGGCTGGACCACAGCTGAAGGCGGCGGCCCCCCGATCCCCGGGGCCGCCGCCTTCGCCCGTTCTCGGGAGTCGCTCCGGTCAACCGGGGAGCCGGGGGGGTGATCCGCCGGGCCACCTGCACGAGCGAGTCCGCGCCCGGCGTGGTGCCGCCGCCGGCCTCGGCGAGGGCGAGCACCCAGGCGCCGGAACCGGAGCACCACACCACGGACGTGACGTTCTGCGCCGGACGCACCACCTGGGCGGTCCGGCGGAAGGCGGCCCGCCCCAGCCGGTCGACCGTTCCGGAGGGTTGTTCCTCGACCCGATTCAGGGGGCGAATCGATTCCGGTGGGACAGCCGACCAATAGGCCTACCGCCCTCCCGCAGTCGGCGTCCTGCCCTCCTGGACGCTGCCCCAAGAGACAATTCCGCCGGCTCCCCGCTCACTCGTAGGTTCGATGCGACCCCAGGGGGCGTGAGGGCAACGCCCGGACGCCGCCCGGGACACCTGTCCGTACGCCCAGTGCGGCGACCCGTTGACGAGGAGAAACCACCGTGCGCAACCGCACCATCGCGACCGCCGTGGCAGCTGCGGCCTCCCTGGCCCTGTTGGGCGGCTCCGCCCAGGCGTTCGCCGCCGACGCCGCGCCCGCCGCGCCGTCGCAGCTGACCGTCGACGCCTACAAGACGTGGCTGAAGAAGAAGCCGGGCACGGAGTCGAAGGACACGCTGCGGGCGTTCAACCGGCTGACCCCGGCCCAGCAGCGCAAGTTCGTCGGCTACCTCCAGGACCCGAAGGTACTGAAGGCGTTCGTCGTCGCGCACAGCGGCAAGATCCCCAGCCTCTCCTACGGGACGACCGTCAAGTACAAGAACGACATCACCTTCACCACCCGCACGTCGGCCGCCGCCCCCGGTGAGAAGGACCAGCGGACGATCACCCTGACCACCAGGTCGACCGAGCGGATCTTCGACATCCCGGTCACCGAGTTCACGACCGTGCTGACCTACGAGACCAAGGGCGGCAAGATCACCGGCAAGGGCTGGAAGACCAAGAGCAACGGCAGCAACCAGAACGCCGCGTTCGCCTTCAAGCTCTCCAAGGCCCGTACCGTGTCCAAGGACAACACCCTGTCGGGTGTGAGCAACTGGACCGGCACCCCGCAGTTCAAGAGCGCCGGCACCGCGGCCGTCAAGAAGTTCCAGGTCGTCACCAGCAAGGGCGCCCGCACCCACCACGCCCAGATCGGCAACGGCACCCGCTGACGCCCGGCCCGGCCGAAGGACCCCCTACGGCCGGGGCTCGTCCCGGCAGGTCAGGATCCCTGGCGCGCGCACGCGCAGTGACCGTGCCGGGGCTCCTTCCCGCCGGCCCGCACGAACGCCTCCCAGTCGTACCAGTCACCCCGGTAGAAGACGGGTCGGCGCAGGACGTCCACGCCCACGACCACCATCGGCCCGGCAGCGCGCTCTCCCTGAGCGACCCGACCGCCGTACTCCCCTCGGGTCCCGCCCGCCACGCCACTCACGCGGACCGCTCCTCTCCGCCGCACCGGCACTCGAACCAGACGGTCTTGCCGTCGCGCCACCTGCCCACACCCCACTTGTCCGTCACCGCGTCCACCAGCCGGAGCCCCCGCCCGCCGTCCGCGTCCGGCGCCAGGCCCTCCCGGAGGACGGGGAGTTCACCGGACCCGTCCGTCACCTCCACCCGGACCCCGGCCGGCACCCGCAACAACAGCAGCGTGCAGCGGCGGTCCGGGACGTGCCGTACGACGTTGGCGAGCAGCTCCGTGACCCCGAGTTCCACCGCGTCGGTCAGTTCCGGCATCTCCCACTCGTCGAGGTAGGAGCGGACGATGCGGCGGATGTGCTGCGCGGAATGCTCACCGACGGTGAAACACATCCGGTGCTGGGCAGGACGAGCGCCCAGAACGATGGGGGGAAAGTATCCGTTCACACCACAAGGGTGACCTGGCGCAACTACTGTCGGCGACAGAACAGACACAACCTGTTCAACAGTGAGTTCAAGCTTCAACGAGGGGACAGCACCATGACCCAGATCAACACCCTCGACCCCGGCGCCTCACCGCTCGACTACTACGGCTACGAGTTGCGGCGCTGCCGGGAGGCCGCGGGCCTGACACAGAAGCAGTTGGGCGACATCCTGGGCTACACGTCGTCGCTGGTGGGGCAGATCGAGACGGCGAGGAAGGTGCCGACGCCCGAGTTCAGCGAGCGGGCGGATGTGGCGTTGGGGACCGATGGGCTGCTGTCCCGCCTCCTTATGTTGGTGATGCGCAGCCAACTCCCGGGCTGGTTCCAGCAGGTCGCAGAGCTGGAGGGACGGGCGTCGGCGATCTACATCTTCCAGCCACAGCTCGTGCACGGCCTCCTGCAGACCCAGGCGTACGCCAGTGCCGTACTCAGCGCCGTGAGCGACAACGCCCTGGAAAGTCGCACCGCCGCGCGAATGGCGCGCCAACGCATCTTCGAGAAGGACAAACCCCCGGTGTTCTGGGCGGTACTCAGCGAAGCCGTGCTCTATCAGAAGATCGGCGGGCCGGAGGTCATGCGGGCCCAACTGTTGAAACTGTTGGCCTACGAGCGCAACCCGCGCGTGAGCGTCCAGGTGCTGCCATACGAGGTCGGCGTGCACACCGGGCTAATGGGCTCCTTCGACATCTTCCACTTTGCCGGAGACCCCACCATCGTCTACAGCGAGGACTACGACACCGGCCACCCCACCGCCAATCCAGACGCGGTGGAGTCCAGGTCGCTCCGATACGATCATCTGCAGGCTGCGGCGCTGTCCGTGAGGGACTCGGCAGAGCTGATCCGGCACGTGGTGGAGGAACGCTATGGGAAGCAACTCAAGGCCGACAGGCGCCCAGTGGCGTAAGTCGAGCTACAGCGGCGACACCGGCGGCTCCTGCGTCGAATGCGCCCCCCTCGGCCCCCTCACCTGGCGCAAGTCGTCGTACAGCGGCGACCAGGGCGGCGAGTGCGTAGAGATCGCCGCAACCCCCGCCTCCTCCCTCACCCCCACCCCCACCCTCCTCATCCGAGACTCCAAGAACCCGGCGGGACCCCATCTCACCCTGGGTCCCGCCGCGTTCACCACCTTCCTCGGCTGGGCCTCTACAGCCGCTGGATGATCGTCCCGGTGGCGAGTCCGCCCCCGGCGCACATCGTCACCAAGGCGAACTCCTTGTCCGTGCGTTCCAGTTCGTGCAGCGCGGTCGTGATGAGCCGCGCTCCCGTCGCCCCCACGGGGTGACCGAGCGCGATCGCGCCGCCGTTCACGTTGACCTTCTCCAGGTCCTGCTCGAAGACCCGCGCCCAGCTCAACACCACCGACGCGAACGCCTCGTTGATCTCGACGAGGTCGATGTCGCGGAGCGACATCCCCGCCTTGCCCAGCACCGCCTTCGTCGCGTCGATCGGGCCGTCGAGGTGGAAGTGGGGGTCGGAGCCCACGAGGGCCTGCGCGACGATCCGGGCCCTCGGCCGCAGCTTCAGCGCCCGCGCCATCCGCTTCGACGCCCACATGATCGCCGCCGCGCCGTCACTGATCTGGGAGGAGTTGCCGGCGGTGTGGACGGCGGTCGGCATGATCGGCTTCAGGCCGGCCAGCGCCTCCGCGGAGGTGTCGCGCAGGCCCTCGTCGCGGTCCACGAGGCGCCACATGCCCTGCCCGGCGGCCTGCTCCTCCTCCGTCGTGGGGACCTGGACCGCGAACGTCTCCTTCTTGAAGCGCTCCTCGGCCCAGGCGACGGCGGCCCGTTCCTGGGAGCGCAGGCCCAGCGCGTCGACGTCCTCCCTGGTCAGGCCCCGGTGGCGGGCGATGCGTTCGGCCGCCTCGAACTGGTTGGGGAGGTCGACGTTCCACTCGTCGGGGAACGGTTTGCCGGGGCCGTGCTTGGAGCCCGACCCGAGCGGCACGCGGGACATCGCCTCGACGCCGCAGCTGATGCCGACGTCGATGACCCCGGCCGCGACCATGTTGGCCACCATGTGCGACGCCTGCTGCGAGGAGCCGCACTGGCAGTCGACGGTCGTCGCGGCCGTCTCGTAGGGCAGGCCCATGGTCAGCCACGCCGTGCGCGCCGGGTTCATGGACTGCTCGCCGGCGTGGGTGACCGTGCCGCCGACGATCTGTTCGACGCAGTCGGCGGGGATGCCGGTGCGGCCGAGGAGTTCGCGGTAGGTCTCGCCCAGGAGGTAGGCGGGGTGCAGATTGGCGAGCGCGCCACCGCGCCTGCCGATGGGGGTGCGTACGGCTTCGACGATCACGGGTTCCGCGGCCATGGGGATCCTCTCAACGGTTACCCGCGCGGCGCGGGGCGTCCCGGCCCGGCCCGCCACGCAGAACTAGTACGCGTTCTAGTTCCCTCCAGCAGTCTGCTGAGCCCGGCTCGGGCAAGGCAAGGGGCGTGCGGCAATTGGGGTGCGCGTACCCCTTGCCACTTGTAGAACCCGTTACTACGGTCACCGCAATTCCGTCATATCTGATGCTCCGTCAGGAGTTGCCGATGCCCTGTCCAGCGCTGCCCGACGGGTTCGACCTCACCGACCCTGACCTGCTGCACGATCGTGTCCCCCTCCCCGAGTTCGCCGAGCTGCGCCGCACGGAACCGGTCCACTGGCTCCCGCAGGCACCGGGCGTCGCGGGCTTCGCGGACGAGGGCTACTGGGCCGTCACCCGGCACGCGGACGTCAAGTTCGTGTCGACGCACCCCGAGTTGTTCTCGTCCTTCCTGAACACCGCGATCATCCGGTTCAACGAGCACATCGAGCGGGACGCCATCGACGCGCAGCGGCTGATCCTGCTGAACATGGATCCGCCGGAGCACACCCGGGTGCGGCAGATCGTGCAGCGGGTCTTCACACCGCGGGCGATCCGCGCCCTGGAGGCCAACCTGCGCGAGAGGGCCCACGCCATCGCGCGCGAGGCGCTCGCCCGCTCGGGCCCGTTCGACTTCGTCACCGAGGTCGCCTGCGAACTGCCCCTGCAGGCCATCGCGGAGCTGATCGGCATCCCGCAGGACGACCGGGCGAAGATCTTCGAGTGGTCCAACCGGATGATCTCCTACGACGACCCGGAGTACGCCATCACCGAGGAGGTCGGCCAGGAGTCGGCCACCGAACTCATCGCGTACGCCATGAACATGGCCGCCGACCGCAAGCAGTGCCCGGCGAGGGACATCGTGAGCACGCTGGTCGCCGCCGAGGACGAGGGGAGCCTCGCCTCGGACGAGTTCGGGTTCTTCGTGCTGATGCTGGCGGTCGCCGGCAACGAGACCACCCGCAACGCCATCACCCACGGCATGCACGCCTTCCTCACCCACCCCGAGCAGTGGGACCTCTTCAAACGGGAGCGCCCGGCGACGGCCGCCGAGGAGATCGTCCGCTGGGCCACCCCGGTCAACTCCTTCCAGCGCACCGCCACCCAGGACACCGAACTCGGCGGCAAGCGGATCAGGAAGGGCGACCGAGTCGGCATCTTCTACGCCTCCGCCAACCACGACCCCGAGGTGTTCGAGAACCCCGACGCCTTCGACATCACCCGCGATCCGAACCCCCATCTGGGCTTCGGCGGGGGCGGCCCGCACTTCTGCCTCGGCAAGTCCCTGGCGGTGCTGGAGATCGACCTCATCTTCAACGCGATCGCCGACGCCCTGCCGAACCTACGGCTCGTCGGCACCCCGGACCGACTGCGCTCGGCCTGGATCAACGGAGTCAAACACCTCCAGGTCGCCGCGGACTGACGCGACCACCCCAACTCGGGCCGACGGCCTCCCGGCGCCGTCGGCCCGTTCCGTGCGCACGAATCTTCCGCAGGACTGTGAGCCGTCTCCCATTCCGCGGCCGCGCCGGTCACGCGGAGCGCGAGCCGGCCGTGATCGGCAGCGACGGCTCCGCCGAGAGCCGGGTCGTCGCGGCGCTCTACCGCGAACTCCTCACCGCCGCCGGGCAGCGGGTGCGGACCGCGAACACCGCGTACGCGTCCCCCGCCCACACCGCCCAGGCCGTGGTGGACGGCGAGATCAGCATCGCGCCGGCCTACGAGAGCACCATGCTGCGCGCCCTGCCGGGCGGCCAGACCATGCCCGGCAACATGGAGGCGACGCTGAGCATGGCCCTGCCTCCGGGGATCGTCGCGCTGCCGGCGGCCGCGGCCCAGCGCGGGCTCGTCGTCGTGGTCTCCGCGGCCACCGCCGACCGGTACGGACTGCGCGGCCTCGGCGACCTCGGCGCGGCGAAGCGCCGGCTGACCCTGGGCGGCCCCGCCTCCGGCGATCCCGGCGCCCCTTCCGTCGCCTCCGTGAAGAAGGCGTACGGCGTCACCCTCACCCCGGCGGGGACCTCGCGGACGGCGGACGTGCTGGTGCTGCACAGCGGCGATCCCGCGCTCGCCCGAGGCGGGCTGATCGGCTGACGCTCAGCCGACGACGGGGCTGACCGTCACCCGCGGACGGGGTCGCGTGGGCCGCTCGTGGCGGTCCGCTCGGCCCCGTCGTCCGTCTTCCCGTCGTCCTGGTGCGGCTTCGCCCGCGGCCCCGTCAGGACGTAGGTGAGGGCGAAGCCCGCGCCGACCACGGCCGCGCCGCCGACCGCGTCGAGGATCCAGTGGTTGCCGGTGGCGACGATCGCCGCGACCGTGAAGGTCGGGTGCAGCAGGCCGAGGGCCTTCATCCACCACCGGGGGGCGACGATCGCGATGGTGAGCCCGCACCACAGGGACCAGCCGAAGTGCAGCGAGGGCATCGCCGCGTACTGGTTGGTCACCTCGGTCAGGGTGCCGTAGTCCGGCTTGGAGAAGTCCTGGACGCCGTGGATGGTGTCGATGATGCCGAGGCCCGGCATCAGCCGGGGCGGCGCCAGCGGGTAGAAGAAGAACCCGACGAGCGCGAGGACCGTGGTGAAGCCGATGGCCGTCCGGGCCCAGCGGTAGTCGGCCGGGCGGCGCCAGTAGAGCACGCCGAGGACGGTCAGCGGCACCACGAAGTGGAACGACGTGTAGTAGAAGTCGAAGAAGTTCCGCAGCCAGCCGACCTGGACCACGGCGTGGTTGACCCAGTGCTCGATGTCGAGGAACAGCGCCTTCTCGATCGCGAGGATCTGCCGGGCGTGCTCCTCGGCCACGGCCCGGCTGCCGGCCGCCTCCAGCCGGGTGCGCTGGTAGGCGGCGTAGGTGACGCGGATCAGCAGCAGTTCGAGCAGCAGGTTCGGGCGGGTGGCGACCCGGCGCAGCAGCGGGGCCCAGCTGAAGCGGGTCTCCGTCCGCGGGGCGTACTCGGTGGGGATGGGGCTCCGGTAGTACTCCGAGGTGCGGGACAGGAACGGCACCACCAGGGCCGAGGCGAGCGCCGCGAGCAGGACGACGTTGTCCCGCAGCGGGTGCAGGACGCCCATGTTCGGCACCATCATCTTCGCGGGCAGCGTCATCACCAGGACGACGGCGACCGGCCACACGTAACGCGACGACGCCCTCTTGCCGACCCGGCCGACCGCCGCCAGCAGCACCCACAGCAGCTGGTGCTTCCAGGACGTCGGCGAGACCACGACCACGACACAGCCGGTGAGGGCGACGGCGAGCAGCAGCTGTCCGTCGCGCGCGTAGCGGATGGCGCGGCGCATGCCGAGCACGGCGACGGCGGCGGCCAGCGTGAGGAACACCGCGATCTCCAGCGGGCCTTCGAGGCCGAGCCGCAGCAGCGCCCCGTGCAGCGACTGGTTGGCGAGGTCGTCCGCCCGGCCGCCGAGGCCCACGCCCGCCAGATGGTGCACCCAGTAGGCGTACGAGTCGTGCGGCATGGCCGCCCAGGCGAGGGCGGTGGCCCCGGCGAAGGTGACCCCGGTGCTCGCGGCGGCCCGGCGGCGGCCGGTGAACCACAGCAGTGGCACGAACAGCAGCACGGTCGGCTGGAAGGCGGCGGCGACCCCTATGAAGGCGCCGCTGGCGCGCTCGCCCCGTACCGCGAAGCAGCCGGCGAGGACGAGCAGGACGGGGATGATGCTGGTCTGGCCCAGGTAGAGGGTGTTGCGGACCGGCAGCGACAGCATCAGCAGGGTGACCGCGACGGGCGCCGCCAGCAGCGCCGTCCGGCGGGTGACCGGCTGCGGCAGGGCGCGGGCGGCGACCAGGCCGAGGGCGACGACCAGCAGGAGGGTGCCGAAGGTCCAGCCCCAGCCGAGGGCCTGTTCGGCCGCACGGGTGAGGGGTTTGAGGACGAGCCCGCCGAACGGGGTGCCTGTGAAGCGCGTCGAGTCGTACAGCGAGCCCGTGACGTGCAGGACGCCGTCCGGTCCGACCCAGGTCTCCAGGTCCGTCAGCCGTTCGCTCCTGGGTGTGCGCAGGACGAGGGCGATCTGTCGCGCCGCCAGGACCGCCGCGACCAGCCAGAGCACGGCGCGAGCCGTCCCCAGTCGTGCCGCCGCCGTACCCGTGCCCACGGCACCGCCCGGTCCGCTCTGTTCCGCGTTCGCCACGCCCTGTCGCCCCTCCCGCCCCGTTCGCCGTCTCATGAAAAGGCTTTCACCCCCCTCGTGGTGAGACGCGGGCAACCCCCGCTTCACCTGACGGCCGCTCGTGTTTCGTCCGGAAGACGATAGTCCGCGCGCGGCGGTCGCACGGCTCAAGGGCGCGACGGGGATCACGGACGCACATCGCGGACGCACATCACGGATGCACAGCACGGCCGGGGTTGTGACCGGCCACGGACAATCACCTGGGAGCATGGGCCCCTGCACGGACGCACGGCGGGAAGGGCGACGGGGGATGGCACGGGGGACGGCTCGGGGGATGACCCGGGGGACGAACGGCTTCGTACGGGGGCGCACGCGCCCGGCACGGGCGACGCGGGGACGGCTGGCGGTCCTCGTCCTGGCCCTGCTCGGGTTCCAGCTGGCGTCGCTGGTGGCACCGGCGTACGCCTGCGGGTGCGGGGCGATGGTGCCGGACGCGCAGCGCCGCGTCCATGTGAACCGCGAGACGTCCGTGGTGCGCTGGGACGGCCGCGAGGAGCAGATCGTGATGCGGCTGACGGTCGCCGGGGACGCCCGTACGGCCGCGTGGATCATGCCGGTGCCGAACCGGGCGACGGTGGAGCTGGGCGACGCGGCCGTCTTCGACCTGCTCGCCGCGGAGACGGCGCCCGAGTACCGCGAACGGGAGTACTTCTGGCCGCGGTCCGGCGACTGGCCGTTCGACGCGTTCGAGGACGACGGCTCGGCGGGAGCGGCGCCCGGCGAGGGCGCGGTCGACGTCGTCGGCCAGGAGCGGCTCGGGCCGTTCGACGTGGCCCGGCTGACCGCCACCGACTCCGGGGCCCTCGGCGACTGGCTCGACGAGAACGGCTTCGCGCTGCCGGAGCGCCTGGACGGCGCGCTGGAGCCGTACGTCCGCCAGAAGTGGGAGTACGTGGCGGTCAAGCTGGCGCCGGCGGAGACGGCCGGGGACGTCCCGCTCGGCGGCACCCTCGACCCGCTGCACCTGACCTTCGCCAGCGACACGCCCGTCTACCCGATGCGGCTGTCGAGGCTCGCCACGACCCCCCAGGCCCTCGACCTGTACGTCCTCGCCGGGCACCGCATGGAGCCCCGCTCGGCGATCGGCGGCGGGACGCCGCGGGTCACCTTCGCCGGGCGGCTCGGCGCGCCCGACCGTCCGCTCGTCGAACTCACCGCCGGGGGCACGGACTACCTGACCGCGGTCGAGCAGGACTTCCCCCAGCCGTCGCGGATCTCCGGCGATCACACGCTGGGGCGGGCGGCGACCGACGACCCCTATCGAGAGGTGATCTACATGGACGAGATGTGGACCGTGGGAGGCATCCCCGGCTGGCTGTTCACCTTCGGGCTCGGCATCGCCGTGCTCGCCGTCAAGGCGGTGGCCGTCGCGATCGTGCTCCGCCGCAACGCCCGCAAGCAGCCGCCGCTGCCTCCGGTGGCGCCGGGCGCGTGGATACCGCCGGGCGGCCATCACCCCGGACACCCGCAGGCGGGATACCCGCAGGCCGGGTACCCGCAGGGCGCGCCCGTGCCTCCGGCCGCTCCCGCCCCGGGGGCGGACCACAAGCCCCATCAGGGCGCCTGAACCGAACGACTGAAACACGCACGGCAAACGCCTGACAGGGGAGGGGCCTGCGCCTACTATTCGTTAGCGCAACTAGTTAGCCGATCTAACTAGCTATCGGAAAGGGCGCAGGTCCATGAGCAGCTCGCAGGTGTGGGACGACGTCGACGCCTACTTCACGACCCACCTCTCCCCCAACGACGCGGCCCTGGAGGCGGCGTTGCGCGACAGCGAGGCCAATGGGCTCCCGCACATCAACGTCGCCGCCAACCAGGGCAAGCTGCTCCAGCTGCTCGCCCTGATCCAGGGCGCCCGCCGCGTCCTGGAGATCGGCACGCTCGGCGGCTACAGCACCATCTGGCTGGCCCGCGCGCTGCCCGCCGACGGCAGGCTGATCACCCTGGAGTACAGCCCCGAGTACGCGGAGGTCGCCTGCCGCAACATCGCCCGCGCCGGGCTGGACGCGCTCGTCGAGGTACGGGTCGGGGCGGCCCTGGACTCGCTGCCCAAGCTGGCCGACGAGAACCCCGAGCCGTTCGACCTGGTCTTCATCGACGCCGACAAGGCCAACAACCCGCACTACGTCGAGTGGGCCCTGCGACTGACCCGGGCCGGCAGCCTGATCATCGTCGACAACGTCGTACGGGGCGGCCGTGTCGCCGACGCCGACAGCGCCGAAGCGGACGTCCGGGGCACCCGCGCCGCCATCGAGCTCATCGCCTCCCACCCCAGGCTGGACGGCACGGCCGTCCAGACGGTCGGCACCAAGGGGTACGACGGTTTCGCACTGGCTCGGGTGGTGGACTGAGCCGGGGACGACGCCGGGCCGCGGCGCCGTCCCCGGGTGCTGTGGTCTCAGAGCTCGTGGTAGAAGCCCACGTTGACGCTGCGCGGGCCCGTGCGGTCGACGATGACGAGTTCGCCGGAGCCGTTGTGCGGGAGCTTCGCGGTGCCGCCGTACGGGAGCGGCTGCGGCGGGTGGCCCTGGAGGGCCAGGCGCACCTCGGAGGAGGGCTCGGCGTGGGTGCCGCGCAGCCAGGTCACCTGCCAGGTGCCGTCGGGGCCGCAGAGGAACTCCAGGTGCACACGGGAGACGAACAGCCAGTCGTCCGGGGTCGCGAGACGGCACACCGCCCGGTCCCGGCCCACCCGGAGCACGGCGCCCGGCTCGCTGGGCGCGTCGGCCATCTGCATGCCGGCCGTCGCCCCGGCGTCCGCCTCGGACACCGAGGCCATGGTGAGTTCGAGCACGTACCGCTCCTAACGGGTCAAACTCCGATTGTCGCTGGACACGGCGCGCTCGACGCACCGCCGCCGCATGATAAATCGCCGGATCGTCCGCTTGTGCGGGGTCCGGCACAATGGACGCATGACCGAGCGGAAGCCACCCGGTGTCAGCTTCGAGTCCTTCGTCGACAAACAGATCCGCGACGCGGAGGCGCGCGGCGACTTCTCCCACCTTCCCGGAGCGGGACGACCGCTCGAAGGTGACGACACGACGTACGACGAACTCTGGTGGATCAGGCGGAAGATGGCCCGCGAGGGGCTCTCGGTGCTGCCGCCCGCGCTGGCGTTGCGCAAGGAGGCGGAGGACGCGCTGGCCGCCGCCGCGCGGGCCCCGTCGGAGCGGGCCGTGCGGAAGATCATCACCGAGGTCAACGCGAAGATCCGCGACATGATGTTCCGCCCGCCGCCTGGGCCACCGCTGGGCCTGAAGCCGTACGACGTCGAGGCGATCGTCGAGGAGTGGCGGGCCGGGAGGCGGCGACCCTGACGGGACCCGGCGTGCGGGCACCTCGCGCACGGGGCCGCGCCCGGGTACGCACGGGTACGCGCCGGGGGCCGCACACGGGTACGCATGCGGGAGGCCGCGCCCCCGGGCACGACCGGGGGCGCGGCCTCGTCACGGGGCCGGCGCCGCTACAGACGGAGCAGTCGTTCGGTCAGCTCGCGGTAGTCCCGCAGCGCCAGGCGGAGTTGTTCCGTGTCGGAGGAGGCGGTGCGCTCGTCGCCGGTGGTCTGCCAGGCGGCGCGCAGCGTACGGCGCCGCTGGTTGACCGCGTCGGCGAAGCGGGAGGCCGCCTCCTCCAGGATGTGGTCGGCCTCCTCCACGGCCGTTCGGGGCTCGTCGACGAAGCCGCCGACGGCGTGCTGCAACCGCAGGCTGAGCTTGTCGGTCTCCTCGTGCGGCAGCAGATGCCCGCCGGAGCCATGGCCCGCCCCGGCCGGGGCCTGGCTGTCCGGGGTTCCGGCGGAGCCGGTGGTGCGCAGGGTGGTGGTGTCGCCCGAACCGGCAGTGCTCACGGTGTCGGTGGCCCTGCCGGTGGAACCCGTGGCACCGGTGGTGCTGCTGCGGCCGGTGTTGACGGCGTTGCCGGTGTTGCCGGTGCTGTTGGGGCCCACGGTTCCCTTGGTGATGGCGGAGCCACTGTTTCCGGTGGCGCCGTTGGTGTAGGGCGTGCCGCTGGTCGCGGTGCTCGCGGGGCGCGGCTCACGCCCCCGGGTGCCGCCGTCCCCTGTCGTCGTGTGGTCGGTCATCCCCCTCAACTCCCCTTCGCGTGGCGCCGGGTCATGCCCCACGGCAGATGGTGTCGGCCGTTGGAGCGGGCGGCGGTGGTGGTGGTCGTGTGGCGGCGGTCGACCGCGGTGCGGTCGGGTTCCGTCCCGGCGTCACGGTCGGCCCGCGTGTCGCGGCGGCCGGGTGCCACCAGGTCCTCGAACAGGGCGCGGGCCTCGACCATGGCCTCGCGCATCTCCTCGGTACCGGCACCCGCACGGCCGTCGGTGGTGTCCGCGGGGCCGCCCTGGGCCACGCGGTGCAGTCGGCGGTAGCCGTGGACGTGGTGCGCGTGGTGGACGGAGAGCGCCTCCAGCTGGGTCTCGTAGCGGCCGCCGTCCGGGAAGCCGCGCGCCCCGGCCAGGTCGGCGATCAGCCGGTCCGCCTCGACGACCGCCTCGCGCGGCGAGTCGACGAAGCGTTCCTGGGCGGCGGCCCAGCGGGCCTCGTACCGTTCGCGCTCCGCGCTCGGCAGCGGACGCCGCTCCAGGGAGCCGTGCCGCTTCACGCGCTCGGCGAGTTCGCGGGCGGCGGCCCGCTCGTCGCCGTCGTGGTGGGCCACGGTCCGGTCGTACTCGGGTCCGAATCGCCGCTTCAGCGATCCGCCGCCGTTCGAGGCGCCGCGGGCGCGCAGGGTCAGGACGGCCGCGACAACGACCACGGCCGCCACGATCACGATCAAAGCGATGATCACGCCTGTGGACATGAGTGCCTTCCAGGTTCGTCGGCCCGGGGTTCTCGGCTCGGCGGGCCGTCTTTCGCCCCGGGTTGCCCGAACGACATCGTTCAAACGACGACAAGCCCCCACCCAACGAACCACCCCCGCCCGCCCCCCTCGCCGATCCCGGCCGAAGTGCCCCCGAAGCGCGGGCGGTTGAGGCCGGCCGCCCGCCCCCTCCGCCCCACCACCCCCGGAAACCCGCTCGCGCGTGGTTCCCCCCGTCGCCGAGAATTCACGGCATGCACTTCACGCCGGCCGCCTGGTCCATCGCTCCCGAACCGTTCGACTCCGCTGTCGCCGGTGCGCTCTGGCGGGCGTACTACACGGAGGTCAGCGACCGCTGGTACCTGCTGCACGAGGGCCGGGTCACCGAACCCGAGGAGTTGGAGCGGGAGATCGCGGCGGACACCGGGGACTACCTGGCGCCGCCGGACGGGGTGCTGCTGGTGGCGCGGTACGGCGGCGAGCCGGCCGGTATGGCGGGCGTACGGCTGAGGGACCCGGCCACGGCCGAGCTGAAGCGGGTCTTCCTCCGCGAGGAGAGCCGCGGCAAGGGCGGCGCCGCCCTGCTCGTGGCGGCCGCCGAGGACGCGGCCCGGCGGCTCGGCGCCGAGCGGATCGTCCTCGACACCCGTGCCGACCTCGTCGAGGCCCGTGCGCTGTACGCGCGGCTCGGCTACGAGGAGAGCGAGCCCCACAACGACGACCCGTATGCGGACCACTGGTTCACGAAGGCACTCCGGCGGCGGGAGGTTCCGACGGCCGGGTGACCGGCCGCTCGTCGTGCGGCCGCTCGGAGTCCGAGCCGCACATCTCCGCGGTGAGCTCCTCGACCAGGCGGACCAGGTCGGTCGGCCGGTCGGGCCCCCACCAGTCGCCCAGCAGCTCCGCCAGGGACTCCTCACGGGCCTTGGCGAGCCGTTCGGCGGCCTCGCGCCCGCTGTCGGTCAGCACGAGGTCGAGCCCCTCACGGCGCGCGAGGTGCCGCTCCTCCACCTGCCGCGACGCGGCCATGATCACGTCCAGCGGCAGGGCACTGCGCTCGGCGAGCACGGCGGGCTCGACCCAGCCGTACCTGCGGATCCGCAGCAGCAGCCAGCTCGCGGCGGGCAGCAGGTCGTAACCGGCCCGCGCGGTGATCTTCCGGTAGATCTCCCGCCGCCCCTCCCGCGACCCGAGCAGCGACAGCGCCCGGCACACCTCGTCGTACGACGACCGCTCCACGGGGTTGCTGGCGAAGGTCTCCGTGCCGTCGGGGGCCGTCACCGACGCGCGCAGCCGGTCCTCGCGCAGGAACCAGGCGAGGACGAAGCCGAGGAGGGCGACCGGCGCCGCGTAGGCGAAGACGTCGGTGATGGCGGCGGCGTACGCGTCGAGCGCGGCGGGACGCAGCGAGGACGGCAGCCCGGCGATCTCGCGCGGGTCCGCCTCCAGCCCGTCCACGCTGACGCCGGGCGGCAGCCGGGCCCCGTCCAGCGCGCTCGACAGCTTGTCCCCGAGCCGCCCGGCGAAGACGGTGCCGAAGACGGCCACACCGAACGCGGCCCCGATGGACCGGAAGAAGGTCGCGCCGGACGTGGCGACGCCCAGGTCCTCGTACGGGACGGCGTTCTGCACGATCAGCACGAGCACCTGCATCACCAGGCCCAGCCCGAGCCCGAAGACGAACAGGTACGCGCTCACCTCACCGTCACCGCTGCGCGCGTCCAGCTGGCGCAGGAGCAGCAGCCCCAGGGTGGTCACGGCGGTGCCGGCCACGGGGAACACCTTCCACCGGCCGGTACGGCTGACGATCTGCCCGGACACCGTCGACGCCAGCAGCAGACCGAACACCATCGGCAGCATGTGGACACCCGACATCGTCGGCGACACACCGCGCACGACCTGCAGGAACGTCGGAAGGAAGGTCATCGCCCCGAACATCGCGAAGCCGATGACGAAGCTGATCACGGCGGACAGGGTGAAGGTGCGGACGCGGAAGAGCTTCAGGGGCAGGACGGGTTCGGCGGCCCGCCGTTCCACCGCCACGAAGACGACGGCGAGGGCCACGCCCAGCACCGCGAGACCGATGATCCGCGGCGAGCCCCAGGCCCAGGTCGTACCGCCGAGCGAGGCGACGAGGACCAGGCAGGTGGCGACGGAGGCGATGAGGAAGGTGCCGAGGTAGTCGATGACGTGCCGCTCGGCCTTGCGCGGGACGCGCAGCACGGCGGCGATGACGATCAGGGCGACCGCCCCGACCGGCAGGTTGACGTAGAACACCCAGCGCCAGCTCAGATGCTGGGTGAACAGCCCGCCGAGCAGCGGCCCGAGCACACTGGTGGCACCGAACACGGCCCCGAACAGCCCCTGGTAGCGGCCCCGTTCACGCGGCGGGACGAGATCGCCGACGATCGCCATCGACAGGACCATCAACCCGCCGCCGCCCAGGCCCTGCAAGGCCCGGAACCCGATCAACTGGGGCATGTCCTGCGCCATTCCGCACAGCGCCGACCCCACGAGGAAGATGCCGATCGCCGTCTGGAACAGCCGCTTGCGGCCGTACTGGTCCCCGAGCTTGCCCCACAGCGGTGTCGCCGCCGTCGCGGCCAGCATGTAGGCGGTCACGACCCACGACAGATGGTCCAGCCCGCCGAGATCGCTCACGATCGTCGGCAGCGCCGTCGACACGATCGTCTGGTCCAGCGCGGCCAGCAGCATCCCGAGCAGCAGCGCCCCGATGGACACCATGACCCCGCCGGACACCTGCTCGGCCGGGGCCGCCGCCGGACGGCGGGGCGCGGCCGGGGACGGCGGCTGCGCGCCCGGGGGCCGCGCGGCCGGAGCCCCGGCGGTGTCGTCGGTCATGGGACCTCCCGAGGGCCTTGGAGGGTCTCGTACGGCGTCCCCGGTTTCCTCGTTCCCCCGGGGTTCATTCCATCGTGGGCGGTGTGACCGGTTATGGCCTGTCGAGCCGCTGCGGCGCCCGTCACTCCTGTGACGATCGGGAGGTTGTGTGACGACGGTTTGCATAAACTCGGGAGTCTTCACGGGGAGGGACCACACGTGAGTGAACCGAACAGCCACATATGCCCGGAGTGCTTCGCTCCCCGGGCCGCGGACGGGACCACGTCCTGCGCATGTGGCCGCCGCGCCTCCGAAGCGCTCCTGGAAGCCCGTACGGCGGAGGCGGCCGCAGCCGAGGACTTCGATCCGCTGCGCATCCGGCCGTACGTGGAGCTGGGCGACGCCGGGGCGGAGCACGAGCACCGCGACCCCACCGGCTCCCCCGCGGACCGGGGGCACGGACGCGGCCAGAACCACCCCGGGCCCGCCGGGCCGGTGACGATGCGGCTGGCGGCGTACAGGGCCCCGCACCCGGACAGCTCCCCCTCGCCGGACGACCGCACCCGGCCGCTCACCGTCCCGCCGCCGCCCCCGGCCTCCTCCCCGCCCCCGCACGCCCGCTCGTCGACGCCCGCACGCCCCCGCTCCGCACGCCGTCGCCGCCGTACGGGCCTGGTCGTCGCCCTCGGGGGCACGGCGGCGGCCTGTGTGATGGCGACGGCCGGCTTGATGAGCGGCCTGTTCTCCTACGAGGCGCCCGAACGGAACGGGGCGCTCCCCGACGACGTACGGGCGAGCGCGCCGGACACCTCCGCGGACGGGGACGGATCGCCGTTGGAGACCCCGGAGGAGACCGCAGGGGGCGGGGCGCCCGCGCCGGCACCGCCCGGCGGCGCCGCGCGGCCCAAGCCGTCCACGAGCCCGTCCCCGTCCGCCTCGCGGACGTCCGCGTCGCCGTCCGCGTCCCCGTCGCCCAGCGCGGACGAGGCGTCGCCCAGCGCCCGGGCCTCCGAGAGGTCGACGGCGGACGACGCGAACAAGGCGGACAGCCGGCTCGGGACACCGAAGACCCTCCGCCTGGGCGACGACGACCCCGAGGTCACCGAACTCCAGCTCCGGCTGCGCCAGTTGGGCTTCTACGACGGTGACATCGACCAGAGCTTCGACCGCCAGGTCGAACAGGCCGTCGTCGACTACCAGACCAGCCGGAGCGTCTCGAAGGACGACGAGCCCGGCGTCTACGGCCTCGCGACCCGAGCCCGCCTGGAAGCGGAAACCCAGGAACCCTGACCGGGCCCACGTACCCGTCCCCGCCCGGTGATGCAGGATGGCTCCATGAGCATCGTCAAGATCAACGTCCTCACGGTCCCCGCCGAGCAGCGCGAGGTGCTGGAGAAGCGGTTCGCCTCCCGCGCCGGGGTGGTGGAGAGCTCCGACGGGTTCGAGTGGTTCGAGCTGCTGCGTCCCGTCGACGGCACCGACAACTACCTCGTCTACACCCGGTGGCGCGACGAGGCCGCCTTCGAGGCGTGGATGGAGGGCCCCATGAAGCAGGCCCACCAGGGCGGCGGTCAGGGCGGCGGCCAGGGAGGCGCTCAGGGCGGTGGCGACCAGCCCTCGGCCGACCGTCCCAAGCCGGCCGCGTCCGCCTCCACCGTCTGGTCCTTCGAGGTCGTCCAGCAGACGGGCCCGAAGAGCGCCGGGGCCTGACGCCCGTCGCACCGCGCCCCGCCAGGGGCGCGGCGGTGCGGCGCTACCCGATGTGCAGCCGGACCAGCCCGTCCTCGGCCGTCTCGACGCGCACCGCCCGCAGGTCGGGCACCACCACGTCCGGCCCGTGGGCGGCCGCGCGCGGCCCGATCCCCACGACGCGCATACCGGCGGCGCGCCCCGCCTCGACACCCGCCCCGGAGTCCTCGAAGACCACGCAGTCCTCGGGGGCGACGCCCAGCTCGGCGGCCCCCTTCAGGAACCCCTCGGGGTCGGGCTTGCTCGCGCCGACGGACTCGGCGGTGACCCGGACCTCGGGCAGGGCCAGCCCGGCGGCGGCCATGCGCGCGGTCGAGAGGGGAACGTTCGCGGAGGTCACCAGCGCGTGGGGCACACCGCCGGCGACGAGGGACGCGAGGAACTCCGGCGCGCCCGGGACGGCGACGACCCCGTCCACGTCCGCCGTCTCCTCCTCCAGCATCCGCGCGTTGTCCGCGTGGTTCTGCTCCATGGGCCGGTCCGGCAGCAGCACGGCCATCGTGGCGTAGCCCTGGCGCCCGTGGACCACCCGCATGATCTCGGCACCGTCGAGCCCGTTCCGCTCGGCCCAGCGCCGCCAGACCCGCTCGACCGCGGCGTCGGAGTTGACGAGGGTGCCGTCCATGTCGAGCAGGAAGGCGCGGGCGGTCAGCACGGTGGTGGCCGTCATCGGCAGGCTCCAGACACGGGAACACGGGAAAGGGGCCGGACGGTCCGGAGACCGGGGATCGGCCCCGCGAGGACAAGGCGGCCCCGCCCACCGGTCAGGGAATGCGGGCGGGAGCCACTTTGTTCCTCCACGGTACAAAACAAAAGGGGCTCCCGCCACCCCCTCTTTCATCCCGTCACGGCTTCCCACAGACTCCACACACCGAGCCCCGTCATCAGCACGGCCGCGACCTGCGTGATCAGCTTCAGCGGCACCTTCTTCATCAGTGCCCGGCCGCCGACGATCCCGAGTCCCGCGACGGCCCACAGGGCGAGGACCGCCCCGAGTCCCACGGAGAGCGGGTCGTCGTACCGGGCCGCGAGGTTGGCCGTCATGATCTGGGTGAGATCACCGAACTCGGCGACCAGGATGAGCATGAAGCCCGCCCCGGAGACCTTCCAGAAGCTCTGGTTCTCGGGCCGGCGGATCTCCTCCTCGTCCTCGTCCTTCTTCATGAGCAGCACCGCCGCGCCCCCCAGGAACAGCACGCCGGTCAGCGCGTGCACGATCTGCTGGGGCAGCAGGGTCAGGACGCTGCCCGCGGCGACCGCCAGCGCGACGTGCAGGGCGAAGGCCGCGGCGACGCCCGCGAAGACGTAGGAGGCGCGGTAGCGGGTGCCGAGGACGAGGCCGGCGAGCGCGGTCTTGTCGGGGAGCTCGGCGAGGAAGACGACGCCGAAGACGAGCGCCGTGACACTGAAGCTGATCAAGGGTCCTCAATCGGTCGGGCTGCCCCACCGAGAGAGACCGTCCGCTGACGCGACACCTCGGCACGGCAGCACACGTTCACCCGTGCGGGGTCGCACGGGTGTGCACTGCTTGCCGAAGGTCTCGCTGGCGGGCCCCTTGTCCATGGGCCCGCTCCGGGCGCCGGCTCAGACGAGCTGAGCAGTATGTCGACGGTCCCGGCGAAGAGCTACTCCCCTTCTGCGGGGTCCATGGTACGGGAAGGGATTTCCGGCGAGCGCCTGGCAGCTCGGGGGTTGCGGCTGTCGTCGGCGAGTGCGGGCGGGTGGGGCTGGTCGCGCAGTTCCCCGCGCCCCTGAAGGCTTGGCCCTGCGGCCCGGCCTTCAGCTGAAAGCACGGGGCGTGGCCCCAGGCGCTTTTCCAGGGGCGCGGGGAACTGCGCGAGAAACCACGACGCACCCGCACTCGCCGACAACAGGCGCACCCCCGAGCCACTAGGCGCCGGGGCCCGAGCCACTAGGCACCCGGCCCCCGCGAGACCCCGCGTCACGATCCCGCGCAAACCCTTGTCGTGTCATGCACACGTCATTAACTTCTCACCCGACGCTCATCCGCCGGCAACACCCCACGGCGACCCTTCAATCGCTCGCGCCCCAACCCCCCCGGCCCCACAAGGAGTTCCCATGCGCAGGTTCTACGCGCGTCGACGGCTCAGCATACTCACCGCGCTCAGCGGACTCATAGCCTCCGCCGCGCTCCTCAACGCCCCCACCGCCTCCGCCGCCCTGCCGACCCCGGTCAGCGGCGCCACCGCCCGCGGCTACCTCGCCACCCTCACCGTCGCCCCCGAGGACCGCACCGGGTACAGCCGGGACCTGTTCAACCACTGGATCACCGTCAGCGGCACCTGCAACACCCGCGAGACGGTCCTCAAGCGCGACGGGTCGAACGTCGTCACCGACTCCGCCTGCGCCTCCACCAGCGGCAGCTGGTACTCCCCCTACGACGGCGCCACCTGGACCGCCGCCTCCGACCTGGACATCGACCACCTCGTCCCGCTGGCCGAGGCATGGGACTCCGGCGCCGACAGCTGGAGCAGCTCGCAGCGCCAGCAGTTCGCCAACGACCTGACCCGTCCGCAGCTCATCGCCGTCACGGACAACGTGAACCAGGCCAAGGGCGACCAGGACCCCGCCACCTGGATGCCGTCGCGCACCGCCTACCGCTGCACGTACGTCCGCGCCTGGGTCCAGGTGAAGTACTACTACGACCTCTCGGTGGACTCCGCCGAGAAGAGCGCCCTCACCGGCTATCTCGCGAACTGCTGACACACCCGGCTCGCCCGGGGCACCCGGAACCTCCACGGTCTCCTCCGTCGTTCCGTACGGTACGGGGCGACGGAGGAGGGGGACCCGAGGGACCAGGACGTCCCGAAGGGGAACCCCGACCAGAGAGGGAGCGGGTGATCGCCGATGGCGGAACTGCGCCTTGGCCCATTGCTGCGGTACGCGGACGGCTCGACGGCGACCGTCTGGGTCGAGACGAGCCACCCCTGCACGGCCGAGGTGCGCTGCGCCGGCGGCGGAGGCGGCGAGGGCCGCACGTTCCAGATCGCCGGCCACCACTACGCGCTGGTGACGGTGACGGGCCTGACCCCGGGCACGTCCTCGTCGTACGAGGTCCTCCTCGACGGGACCCCGGTCTGGCCGCCGGCGGACTCCCGCTTCCCGCCGTCCGAGATCCGCACCCCGGCCGAGGACGATTCGGTCCGCGTCGCCTTCGGTTCCTGCCGCTGGGCCGCGCCGCCCCACGGCGACCCCGACCCGGTGGGCCCGGACGCCCTCGACGCGCTGGCCTCCCGTATCGCCGCCGATCCGGACGCCGAGCGCCCCGACGTCCTGCTCCTCCTCGGCGACCAGGTCTACGCGGACGAGACCTCCAAGGCCACCCGCGCCTATCTCGCGGCCCGCCGCGACCTGCGGGAACCGCCGGGCGACCAGGTCGCGGACTACGAGGAGTACACCCACCTCTATTACGAGTCCTGGCTCGACCCTGGCATCCGCTGGCTGCTGTCCACCGTGCCGACCTGCATGATCTTCGACGACCACGACGTCATCGACGACTGGAACACCAGCGCGTCCTGGCTCGCCGACATGCGGGCCACCCCCTGGTGGCAGGAGCGCATCCTGAGCGGGCTGATGTCGTACTGGGTCCACCAGCACCTCGGCAACCTCTCCCCCGCCGAACTGGACACCGACCCGGTGTACGCCGCCGTACGCGCCGTCCCGGACGGTACGGAGGTCCTGCGCGCGCACGCCACCGAGGCGGACCGGGACCTCGCCTCGGTCCGCTGGAGCTACCGCAGGGACTTCGGACGCGTCCGCGTGCTGATGCTCGACAGCAGGGCCGCGCGGGTCCTCGACGAGGCGAACCGGTCGATGCTGGACGCCGGCGAGGCCGCGTGGCTGCGGGAGCAGGCGCTGGACGATCCCGGCTCGTGCGACCACCTCCTCATCGGCACCTCGCTGCCCTGGCTGCTGCCCCACCTCGTGCACGGCGCCGAGTCCTGGAACGCGGCACTGTGCCGGGGCGTCCGCGGGGAGCGCTGGGCGCGGTTCGGGGAGAAGGTGCGGCGGGGGGCGGATCTGGAGCACTGGGCGGCGTTCCCGGAGTCCTTCGAGGCGCTGGCCGCGTTGACGGCCGAGGCCGGCTCGGGGGCCGGGGCCCCGGCGACCGTGCTGGTGCTCTCCGGGGACGTGCACCACGCCTACATCGCCGAGCCGTCCTGGCCCGCCGACGCCCCGGCCGTGCCGGACGCCCGCGTCCTGCAGCTGACCTGCTCCCCGGTCCACAACTCCGTCCCGCTCTCCATGAAGCTCGGTTTCCGCTTCGGCTGGAGCCGCGCGGGGCGGGCGATCGGGCGGTGGCTCGGACAGCACGGGCGCGGCGAGCGGCCGTCCATCGACTGGCACAAGACGGGCGGCCCCTGGTTCGGCAACCAGCTCATGACCCTGACCCTGCGCGGCCGTTCTGCCCGGCTGCGGTTCGAACAGACCCGGGCGGCCCGGCGGGGCGGGAAGGCGCGGCTGGAGACGGTGAAGGATTCGGCACTCACCCCTTAATACCGCCATTGGACATGGTTGCTACCCCTGTTGTCCGGGATGCGCGTGAGGCATCCCACACTGGGTCTCCTGAAGGGGTTCAGCGCCCCGTTCGCGTGCCGTGCGACGGCATGATGAGGCGGACCGTCCGCTTCCTCTCGGGCGGTCCGCCGTAGCGCGCCCGAGGATGCGCCCCACACGCACGGGAGTTACGCCCTTGTCCGAGTTGCCAGGGACCAGCGACATCGGCGTCGCTCTCGTCGGCGCCGGCCCCCGCGGCACCAGCGTCCTGGAACGGCTCTGCGCCTCCGCCCCCGAACTCCTGCGTCCCGGAACCCGGTTGACCGTCCATGTCGTCGACCCGGCCCCGCCGGGACCCGGCCGGGTGTGGCGCACCGACCAGTCCCCGCGGCTGCTGATGAACACCGTGGCCTCGCAGGTGACCCTCTTCACCGACGAGAGCGTGGACTGCTCGGGCCCGATACGCCCGGGGCCCAGCCTCCACGAGTGGGCCGCCGCCCGTTCGGACCCCGGCGGCCCGCCCGCGCCCGGCCCCGACGACTATCCGACCCGGGCCCAGTACGGCCGCTACCTTGAGTGGGTCTTCGCCGAGGTCGTGCGGGGCGCGCCGCCCTCGGTCCTGGTACGGACGCACCGCACCCGCGCGGTCCGCCTCGACGACGCCCCCGACGGCGGTCAGCGCCTCACCCTCGCCGACGGCCGCGTCCTGACGGACCTCGCCGCCGTGGTCCTCGCGCAGGGCCATCTGCCCACGGTCCCGGACGAGGATGAGCGCCGTACGACGGCGTACGCCGCCCGGCACGGTCTGCGCCACCTCCCGCCCGCCAACCCGGCCGACCTCGACCTCTCCTGTCTCGCCCCCGGCGAACCGGTCCTGCTGCGCGGGCTCGGCCTCAACTTCTTCGACCACATGGCCCTGCTGACGACGGGCCGGGGCGGCCGGTTCGTGGACGAGCGGGACGAGGAGTTCGCCGGCGAACAGGACGACGGGGCCGAGGGGGAGCCGGGCGCCCGGCGGCCGCGGTCGCCGCGCTATGTCCCCTCGGGCCGCGAGCCCCGCCTCTACGCGGGTTCGCGGCGCGGTGTGCCGTACCAGGCGCGCGGCGACAACGCCAAGGGCCCCTACGGCCGCCACCTGCCGCTGGTGCTGACCCCCGAGGTGATCGCGGGCTTCCGCAAGCGCGCGGACTCCGGGGAGGCGCCCGACTTTCTCGCGGAGATATGGCCGTTGGTCGCGAAGGAGGTGGAGACGGTGTACTACGAGGCGCTGCGGCGGGCCAGGGGCGAAACGGCGCCGGCGCACGACGTCTTCCGCGAACGGTTCCTGGGCGCCCCGCACCGCAGCCCCCGGGAGGCCGCCGTACTCGACGAGTTCGGGATACCCGAGCGGGACCGCTGGTCCTGGGAGCGTGTCCAACGGCCGTACGCGGGGCAGGTCTTCCCCGATCCGGGGGCCTGGCGGGACTGGCTGCTGGCCCATCTCCGCGAGGACGCCGCACGGGCCGCCCTCGGCAATGTGGCGGGCCCGGAGAAGGCCGCCCTGGACGTCCTACGGGACCTGCGCAACGAGCTGCGGCTGATCGTGGACCACGGCGGGCTGGCCGGCGACTCCCGCCGGGACCACCTGGACCGCTGGTACACCCCGCTGAACGCCTTCCTGTCCATCGGCCCGCCCCGCAGCCGGATCCAGGAGATGACCGCGCTGATCGAGGCGGGCGTCCTGACGGTGCTGGGGCCCGGTCTGGAGGTGCGGCCGGAAAACGGGGCCTGGCGCGCCCGCTCCCCCGAGGTACCGGGCTCCGACGTCCGGGTCACCACGCTCGTCGAGGCACGGCTGCCCGAACCGGACCTGCGCCGGACCGCCGACGACCTGCTCGCTCGCCTGCTGCGAGAGGGCCGGTGCCGCCCGCACCGGGCGGACGGGCACGAGACGGGCGGCCTGGACGTGACATCCCGGCCGTATCACCTGATAGACCGCCATGGCGTGCCGCACGCACGGCGGTTCGCGCTGGGCGTGCCGACGGAGGGGGTGCACTGGGTGACCGCCGCGGGAGCCCGGCCCGGCGTGGATTCGGTCACCCTTTCGGACGCGGACGCGGTGGCACGAGCGGTTCTACGTGCGGTGATGGGCGGAAATTCCGACCAAGCGGAGGTAAGGACCTGGCCAGATGTTGAACTTGTAACAAACGCTGAGCAGTGCGTAACTGGAGTGACCCGCCGGTAATCCCGTCCCCACCGGTCCTCCAGGGACCGGGTGATACCGAAGGAGTCACCCCCCATGACCGGACGCCTCAACAGCGCCCAGCCATACGTTCTCGGGTTGTTCCGCATCGTCATCGGACTGCTCTTCACCTGCCACGGCGCCAAGGGCCTCTTCGGCGTCCTCGGCGGCGTCGACGGCCAGGGCGGAACGGCCACCACCGGAGCCTGGCCCGGCTGGTACGCGGCCGTCATCGAACTCGTCGGCGGCAGCCTGGTCCTGCTGGGCCTCGGCACCCGCTTCGCCGCGTTCATCGCCTCGGGCGCCATGGCCTACGCGTACTTCAAGGTCCACCAGCCGCAGGCCCTGTGGCCCGTCCAGAACGGCGGCGAGGGCGCGGCCCTCTACTGCTGGGCCATGTTCCTGCTGATCTTCACCGGCTCCGGCGCGCTCGGCCTGGACAGGTTCATCGCCAAGCGCTCGACGGCCCAGAGCAGGGAGGCGAGGAAGCGCGAGCCGGTGGCGGTCTGATCCGCCGCCCGCACGGGGACCGGTCGGGCCTCGCCCACCGGTCCCCCTCTCTCACCTCTCCCGCTCTCGCCTCTCCCTCTCTCACCTCTCCCGCTCTCGCCTCTCCCTCTCTCACCTCTCCCGCTCTCGCCTCTCCCTCTCTTCCCCTTCTCCTCCCCTTCTCCGGGGGCCCCTTCCGGCCGAATGAACAGCCTGTGACGGACACATGAGCCCCTGTGAGCCGTCCGTCGTACCCGGGGCGTACGCTGTCCGGTTATCACGGGATCACCGTGGTGTCGGGGGACAACAGGAGAGTGCTCGGTGCTTGAGAGTCTGGGTTGGCTGACCGCCGGCCCATGGATCTACGCCGTCGTGGCCGCGTCCATCGTGCTGGACGTGTTCCTCCCGGTCCTGCCGAGCGGTGTCCTGGTCGTCGCGGCGGCCACGGCGGCCGCGGCGGAGACGGCGGCGGGCGCGATGCCCCGCGAGGTCCCCGATGTGCTCGTCCTGCTTCTGGCCGCGGCCACGGCGTCCGTCCTCGGCGATCTCGTGGCGTACCGCCTGGCATGGGCGGGCAGCGCGCGCCTGGACCGGGCGATCGCCCGCTCCCGGCGCCTGACCACCGCGCAGGAACGTCTCGGCGCGGCGCTCGCCCGGGGCGGCGGCCTCCTGGTCGTCATCGCCCGCTTCGCCCCCGCGGGCCGCTCGGTCGTCTCCCTCGGCGCGGGTGCCGCCCGCCACCGCGCCCGCGACTTCCTCCCCTGGTCCGCCCTCGCGGGCCTCACCTGGGCCGCCTACAGCGTCGCGCTCGGCTACCTCGGCGCCCACTGGCTGGGCCCCACCTGGCTCGCGACAGCGGTCTCCCTGGCCGCCCTCTTCGGCGCGGGTGCGGCGGCGGCGTACTTCATGCGCCATCCGCGCGCGACGGGCTGACGGACCGCGTGCTCACGGGCTGACGGGCCGATCCCCCTCGGGAGGGCCGGAGGCGTGTCCTGTCCTACCCGGCCGCCCGTCGGCCCGCCGCGCCCCGCACCTCCAGCCCTTCCAGGAGCTCGGCCGTGGCGGCGGCGACGGTCTCGACGGCGTGGTCGAACACCTCGCGGTTGTGGGCGGCGGGCGCGCGGAACCCGGACACCTTGCGTACGTACTGGAGAGCGGCGGCCCGGATGTCGTCCTCGGTGGCCTCCTCGGGCATCGCGGGCGGTCGCAGGGTCTTGATGCTTCGGCACATGAGCCCAGTCTGCCGCGCGCACCCCGCTCCCACCTGAGGATCAGACGGAATCGGAGCCGAGCCCATCAGGGTCAAGCAAATCCTTGGGCATCGGCAAGTTCCTCCGAGGATTGACTCCCACCCTCGCCCCTTGTGATCATCGCGGAGGCGGTCGGCCGCCCGACGAAGGCGACACAGAAACGAGGGGACCATGTCGACGAACGAACGGCTCACCGTGGCGGTGCTCGGCCCCGGCGGTGTGGGCGGCCTGCTCGCCGCGCTCCTCGCCCGCGCGGGCAACCGCGTCATCTGCCTGGCGGGGGACGAGACGGCCCGCGCCCTGGACAAGGACGGCATCAGCGTCACCAGCCCCCGCTTCGGCGACTTCACCGCGCGCGTGGAGACGGCCTCGGAACTGCGCGAACCGGTCGACGCGGTCCTCCTCACGGTGAAGCACACCGCCCTCGGCCCGGCCCTCGACCGCCTCCCGGCGAGCTCCCTCACCCCTGACACCCTCGTCGTCCCGTTCCTGAACGGCGTCGAACACCCGGCGGCCCTGCGCGCGCACTACGGCGACAGCGCCCACATCGCCCCGGCCACGATCCGCGTCGAGTCGACCCGCGTCACCCCGGGCGTCGTCGAGCACGGCAGCCCCTTCGCGGAGGTCGACCTGACCGGCGACACGGCACCGCGCGACCGCCTCAACTCCCTTGCGGGCGCCCTGGAATGGTCCGGCGTCGCCACCCGTGTCCTGCCCGGCGAGACGGCGGTGCTGTGGGCGAAGATGTCGTTCCTGGCCCCGTTCGCCCTGCTGACGACCCGTTACGGCCTGCCCCTGGGCGAGGTCCGCACCCGCCACCGCGAGGAGCTGACGGCCCTGGCCGAGGAGACGGCCGCGGTCAGCGCGGCGGTCGGCGCCCCGGTGGACCCGGCCGAGGCGGTACGCCGCTACGACGCCTTCCCGCCCGGAACCAAGTCGTCCATGCAGCGCGACGCCGAGTCGGGCCGCCCGCTCGAACTGGACGCGATCGGCGGCGCACTGCTCCGCGCCGCCGAGCACCACGGGGTACCGGTCCCGGTGGCGGAGAGGGTGGTGGCGGCCCTGAGGGCGGCGGGCCACTGACCCCGCCCCACCGCACCCGGCGCCTCACCCCTCGGCTGCCGCCCGCACCGCTCCTCCCACCCGCACCGCGTCCCGGGCCACCGTGTCGGCGAAGGCGCGGGCCGGGGGCGAGAGCGCGTCCCACCGCCGTACCGCCCAGCCGACGGTCAGCGGCGGCAGACCGGGGACCGGGACGAAGCGCAGGCCGGGGTGGCCGGGGCCGGTCCAGCCGGGCAGGGCGGGGACGACGGCGTGGCCGACACCGAGTTCGGCGAGGAGGATCGCGGTGTCCCAGTCGGCGACCCCGGCTCCGGAGGGTCCGGTCTTTATCCCCAACTCCCGGTAGGCGGCGTCCAGATGGGCGTAGGAGGTGGAGTTCTCCGGCAGTCCGATGAGCCGCATCCCGTCCAGTTCCCCGGCCTCGATCCGCTCCCGCCCGGCGAGCTTGTCGTCGGCGCGGACGGCGAGCACCCAGGGGAGTTCGACGACGGCCCGCTGTTCGATGCCGCGCACGGCGGGCCCGAGGGTCACCCAGGAGAGGTCGAGATCGCGCGCGGGATCGGCCAGCGCGTCGACGCACCCGGCGCTGGACCGTACGGTCTGGAACTCCAGGCCCACGTCCGGGTACGACCGCCGGAAGTCGACGATGCCCTGCGCCATGAAGTGCCGCACGGTCGTGCCGCCGGTGGCGATCCGTACGACGCCGCCGTCGCCCCGCACCATCTCGGCGAGCCGCCGCAGGGCCAGGTCGAGCCCGCTGATCCCCTCGGCCGCGGCCTCCTGGAGCACCCGCCCGGCCCGGGTGGGCACGACCCCACGGGCCTGCCGTTCGACCAGCCCGACCCCGACCTCCCGCTCCAGCCGCCGCACGTGCTGACTGACCGCCGACTGCGTACAGCCCAGCTCCCGGGCCACCGCACTGAGACTCCCGGCCCGGCAGACGGCGACGAAGACACGCAGATCATCAAGAGTCACGCAGGGAAGGTACCAAGAGACCCAAGGGAGAGCTTGGGTGAACCTGGTAAACCCATTCGAAGGACACCACCTGACACCACCCCGGAAGTGCCGGAAGGAACTCGCATCACAAAATCGAACAGGCGTAGCATTGCCGCGTGGCTAAGACCTATGACTTCCCCAGTGACCTCCTCGCCGGCCAGGAGGAGCTGCATCAGGTCCGGGCCGAGCTCCTGGCGCTGCTGAAGCGGCTGCCCTGGTCCGTCGAGCCCCTGGACGGTTTCAGCGACGACAAGGGCTGGCGCCGGATCGAGCGCCCCGCCTCCCCCGGCTGGACACCCGACGAACAGGCCGAGGTCGAGAAGCTCCGCGAGCGCGAGCGCGAACTGGCGGTCTTCGTCAGCTGCCACCGCTTCTGGGCGGAGGTGGCCCCCGAGGAGCGCGTCGCGGCCCGCAGCCGCCTGAAACACACCCGCGAGACGGCGAACGAGCCCCCGGAGGACGGCGCCTGATGCCGCATTCGGGCTTCGGACAGCACCTGATGCCCCACCGGCCTTCGCGGTTCCGGGTCGGCTCATGTGTCACAGAATGATCCCGAAGCCTTCACACGGTTCATACATCAACTACATTCGCCCCTCACGCACAAATCACCGCCAGGGGGGCGAGATGAGTCAGCAGTACCCGCAGTCCGGACCCGGGGGACCGCAACAGCCGGGCTGGGGAGCACCACAACCGCAGTACCCGCAGCAGCCCGGATGGGGCGGACCGCCTCCGCCGCCGAAGAAGACGCCCGTCGGCATGATCGTCGGACTCGGCTGCCTCGGCGTCGTCGTCCTCTTCGTCATCCTCGGCGCCATCGGCGCGATGGCCGGAGGCGGCTCCAGCAGCACCAGCAAGGGCACGGCGGTCAGCAGCGACGACGACAAGGGCACCGAGGCCGAGAAGAAGAAGGACGACGCGCCCGCGGCCGACCCCGAGCCCAGCACGAAGTCCGGGAAACCCGAGAAGACCGAGGAACCCAAGAAGGCCGACAAGCCCGAGAAGCCGAAGAAGCAGGTCGTCACCTTCAAGGTGTGGGGCACCGCCCCCGACGGCGTTCTCGGCCCCCTCGACATCACCTACGGCTCCGACAGCGACAGCCGGGCCGGGACGTGGAAGAACGGCAAGTTCACCGCCACCCTCCCCCTCGACGACGACGCCCTCTACTACACGGTGATGGCCCAGCTCCAGGGCTCCGGAGACATCAACTGCTCCGTCACCGTCGACGGACACACCGAGAAGGCTCACGCGTCCGGCGACTACAACATCTGCCACGCACAGGCCAACGCCGGTCTCCTCGGCGGCTGGGACTGACGCGGACAGAACCAGGAAACGGCCCCTCGGAGATTGCTCCGAGGGGCCGTCATCAGGTGTTGACCGGGTCTGCCGATCGGTGGGCGCGGACGGTTTCGAACCGCCGACATCCTGCTTGTAAGGCAGGCGCTCTACCCCTGAGCTACGCACCCGAGTACGAGTCGACAGCCTACAGTGCCGTGGGCCGTGCCCCGCAAACCGGTAACCGGGGGTTATCCCCACCTTCGATGCGGGAGCGGCCCGGATCCCCCCGCGAGGCCCCGCTCCGTACGGTCGAGGGACGCTCGGCGGATGCCGGCGGACACGGCAGGGACCGGCCCCAGGGGGAGATCGTCATGGCTCGTACGGCAAGCAGTTCACGCAGGTCCCGCAGGTCCCGCACGGGGACGGTGGCCGTCGCCGGGCTCGCCGTCGCGCTCATGGCGTCCGTCGCCGCGTGCGGGGCGGACGCCGGGGACGACCGGGAGCCGGAGCACCGGACCTTCGCCCTGGAGGGCCGTACGCTCACCGTCGACTCGGACGACTCCGCCCTCGACCTGGTCGCGGCGGACGTGGACGAGGTCGAGGTGACCCGGTGGTTCGAGGGGCGGGTCGTGGTCGGCGGGAACCCGCGGGTGACGTGGGAGATGAAGGACGACCGGCTGAAGCTGCGGCTGAAGTGCTCCGGCATCGTCGCTGACTGCTCCGCCCGGCACCGCATCGAGGTGCCGCGCGGGGTGGCCGTCGTCGTGGAGGACGGCGACGGGAGTGTGCGCGCGAAGGGGTTCGCCCAGTCGTTGAAGATCACGACCGGTGACGGCGCGGTGCGGGTCAGCGACTCCAGCGGCCCGCTGGAGATGCACAGCGACGACGGCTCCGTGCACGCGCTCGGCGTCGAGTCGCGCAGCGTCCGGGCCAGCACGCAGGACGGCTCGGTCAAACTCGAACTCGGCGCCGTGCCCGACCTGGTGGACTCCCGCAGCGACGACGGCTCCATCACCATCGGGCTGCCCCGCCAGGCCGCGTACCGGGTGACGACCGGGAGCGACGACGGTTCCGTGAACGTGTCCGTGCCCCGTGACTCCGGCAGCTCCCACGTGGTGAAGGCCCACACCGAGGACGGCTCGGTCACCGTACGCAACGCCGGCTGACCGCCCGACCCCCTTCCCCTCTCCCCCTCCCCCTCCCCCTCCCCCGACGGTGGTCGGCCGCCGGCTCGTCCCACGGCCGCCGCCCCGCCCGGTGATTTCGTCCCTGAACCGATCGGCCCGTGTTTTCGTCCTTGACCGGTGGGAGAATGGCACCGGTCAGCACCGGTCAGGGCGGATGACAGCACGGGAGAGGGATGTGACGGCGACACCAGCAGAGCCGTACACGCCGATTGTGCCCAGCGCACGACAACCCCACAGCCGTGCACCTCGACCTCACTCCGCCGCCCGGGACGCCCTCCTGCTCCTCGGTCTCCCCCTGTTCGCCGCGCTTGCGTTGCCCGCCGCGTTCGCCGGGGGCGGCACCCGGCGGTGGTTCGGGGGCCGGGCGGAGGGGCAGCGCGCCGAGGCGCAGGCGGCGAAGGACGCGGCGGCGGCCGCGTTCTACGAACTGGACACCGCGCAGCGCGACCTGCGGATCTCGATAGAGACCATCACGGCGGTGGACGACTCCCCCGCCGCCCGCCAGGCCGTCTCCGCCTTCGAGGCGCTGGGCCGGCGGATCGACGAGGTCAGCGGCCGGTACATCGCCGCCGTCGACGCCCATGATCTGGACCGGGACGACCTGGAGGCGTCCGCCGCCGCCCGGGCCCGGACCGAGCTGACCGCCGCCAAGGACGAGCTGGGGCGGGTCAAGCAGGAGCTGGACCGTTTCACCGAGGGGCTCGGCCCGCTGCTCGGCAAGGCCGAGACGCAGCTGGCCCGGCTCGCCCCGGCCGTGGAGCGCGCCCGGCAGGGCCTGCTCGCCGCGTCCAACGCCCTCGACGCCGTACGGGAGTCGGGACTGAAGGCGGACGACCTCGCCGCCCGGCTCGCCGCGCTCGCGCCCGAGCTGACCAAGCTGAACCAGGGGGCCGGCCGGCACGGCGTCCCGGAGACCCTGGAGCGCGCGGACCGGGTCGTGCGCGAGGCGGAGGCGGTGCGGGCGGAGGCCGAGCGGCTGCCGGAGAAGGCCGCCGAGATCGATCACCGCCTGGTGTCGCTGCGGACCCGCGCGGAGGCGCTGGGCACGCGGGCGGGCCAGGTGCCGCAGGTGCTGAGCGAGCTGCGGCGGCGGTTCGTCGCGGCCTGCTGGCAGGACCTCCAGCAGGTGCCGGACCAGGCCGCGGCCGACGTCGAGCAGGCCCAGCTGAAGCTGCGCGAGGCACGGGCCGCGCGCGACGCGCAGCGCTGGCCGGACGCGACGGCGCTGCTGTCGACCGTGCGGGCGCTGCTGAACCGGACCGACGAGGCGGTCTCCGCGGCGGGCGACCGGCTGCGGCGGCTGAACGCCGTGCAGAAGGACCCCCACCAGGAGATCGACCGCACCCGGTTCGCGATCCGTGACGCGCAGCGACTGGCCATGGCGGGCCGCTCCACGCCCGATCCCCGGCACGCCCGGCCGCTCGACGACTCGGTGGCCCGGCTGGACCGGGCGATCGCCTCGCTGGAGGGCCGGCACCCCGACTACTGGCACTTCCTGACCGAGACGGAGTCCGTGCGGCAGAACGTGTCCCAGGTGGTCGACCGGATCCGCAAGGAGCGCGGCGCGGGGGCCTGACCGGGCCGGTTCGCCGGGCCGGTTTGCCCGCCGGTGCGGCCCGGCGGATGCTGAAGGGGTACGGGCCTCCGCTCACGCCTAGGAGGCGGATATGGCCACGCATGCCACGCACTCCCCGCGGTCCCAGGGCAAGCACGCGGGTCCCCGGCGGCGGATCAAGATCGACGAGCATCTGCCCGTCGACCACCGGTTGAACCGGGTCTACCGGTTCGGGGCGGGTCTGATGGGCCTGTTCCTGGTCGCCTTCGGGATCCTCGGCCTCATCGGCGAGGTCGGCTGGTTCGACACGCGCGGGGACGAGGTCGCGGGGCTGAACACGAACGGCACGCTGAGCGTCCTGTCGATCGCCGTGGGGCTGCTGCTGCTCGTCGGCATGGTCATCGGCGGCAACTTCGCCTCCACGCTGAACATGACACTGGGCGTCCTGTTCATCCTGAGCGGCTTCGGCAACATGGCCCTGCTGGACACCGACTCCAACTTCCTGGCCTTCCGTATCCAGAACGTCCTGTTCAGCTTTGTCGTCGGCATCCTGCTGATGACGTTCGGCATGTACGGCAGGGTCGGCACCGCGCTGCCGCACGACAGCCCGTACTGGCGGGCCCGGCATCCGGCCCAGGCGGAGCGGGACGACCGGGTGCGGGCCGAGGCCGAGGAGAGCAGGCGGAAAAGGGCCGACGCCCTCACCGAAGGCGGAGAGGGCGCCGGAAAGGCTCCTGAGCGGAACCGACGGGGTCGGCCGTCTCAGGTGCGGTAGGCGTAGTAGTACGCGTTCGGGTACGAGGCGATGATGCTCGCCACCGAGCGGCGGTAGGTGTCCGCGTCGTGGTACGTCAGGTACGGGACGCCGCTGGAGCTGCGGTAGGTCACCATCATCGAGTGGTCCTTGTCGCCGTTCCGGTCGAAGTCGACCTGGAGGACGTCACCGATGTCCAGCTGGTAGACGTTGGCGAGCGGCGTGGTGCGCTTGGCGGTCTGGGTGAACCAGGACCACTCGTTGACGCCGATCCACGCGTCGGCCGTGCCGTTCGAGGCGTAGTACCAGGTGTCGTACTCCTCCGGCGTGACCGTGGAGATCTGCTTCCAGCCGCCGGCCAGGAGGCCCTGGCTGAGGTAGTTGGTGCAGTCACCGCCCATCGAGTTGTACTTGCGGTACGCCGGGTTGTAGTTCTTCCAGTACTTCTCGGTGTACGCCGCCATCGCCTGGTAGTTGTACTTCCCGCCGTTGATCGTCTTCGGCGCGGAAGGAGCGGGCCAGCTGGTGGCGGCCCTGGGAGCCTGGTAGACGGCCATCGGCGAACGGCTCAGCTTGCTGTCCGCCGCCGGGGCGACGGGGTCGTTGATGCGCTGGGCGCCGCCGTCCGTAGACTTCATGGCGGTCAGTTGCCACGTGCCACCAGACGCCGTGAAGGTGAGCTGGTGGTGCGCCTCGAAGCCCGTGGAGGCGGGCTCGTCGCCGCGTATCTTCTTGTACTTCAGGCTCGTCCGCTCGGTGATCTTCACCGTGGCCTTGGTGCCCTTGGCCTTGGTGCTGTCGACGGTGACCTGCGTGTCGGCCGAGGTGTACTCCTCGCCCAGGGCCGCGAGGCGCGCCTTGGTGGCGCGCAGGGCGCTCAGCTTGCCGTCCTCGACCTTCTTCTGGGCGCTGGACAGCCTGACGCCGCCGGTGGGCTTCAGCGACTTGCGGGCGGCCCCGCCACCGACGAGCACGGCCGTGCGGTCGGTGAGCACGTTGTCCGCGACCCGGCCGAACGCGTCCTTGGTCGCCTTCGTCACCTTGGGTGTCGACCCGGCGGCCTGCGCGGCGGTCATGGGCAGCAGCGCGGTTGCCAGCACGGCCGCCGCGACGGTCGAGCCTGCGAGGCTCAACGTCCTTGATCTCACTGCATTCTCCTTGCCCCCGAGTTGGTCGTACCCGGGGACCGAATCTTTACATGACCCCCTCAAGTGGAGTAAGGCCAGGGGGAATAACAAGTCAGAGAACGGGAAGACTACTTGACCACTGTGGCCCAGTCCGGGGACTGACCGGGGTCCAGATTGCGCAGGTTCGCCAAGGTCGACGGCTTCTGTACGTCCATCCAGTCGGCCAGTTCCTGGAAGGACACGCACTTCACGTCCTTCTTGGTGCAGACCTTCTTGATGATCTCGTCGACGGCGTTCATGTAGATGCCGCCGTTCCACTGCTCGAAGTGGTTGCCGATGAACAGCGGCGCCCGGCTGCCGTAGTAGACGCGGTTGAAGCCCGACATGTAGGTGTCGATGGTCTCCTGCTGCCAAACCGGGTAGTTGGCGGGGTCGCCCTCGGTCTGGCCGTCCGACTGGTTGTAGAGGAAGTTGAAGTCCATCGACAGCGCCTGGTAGTCGTCGTTGAACGGCAGCATCTGGAGCGGGAAGTCCCAGATGCCCTCCTTCTTGGCCGGCCACACCTGGAAGGCGCCCGGCGAGCTGGCGTCATAGCGGTAGCCGAAGCCCTTGGCCGCCTTCATCAGGTTCTTCTGCCCCTCCAGGCAGGGCGCGCGGCCGCCGGTGACGGCCTTGACGTCGAAGGGCAGCGGATCCATGTCCGTGTAGCCGGTGTTGGTCTTCCAGTTCTCCAGGAAGGAGTTGAACTCCTCGATCTCCTGCTTCCACTCCGCGACGCTCCAGTCGCCGCCGCCCTTCTCCCCGCAGAAGTGGCCGTTGAAGTGGGTGCCTATCTCGTTGCCCTCGCGCCAGGCCGCGCCGAGTTCCTCGATGGTGGTGCGGATGTGGTCATCGGTGGGGTAGCTGATCGCGGCGGAGCCCTTGTCGTGCTGCGGCGGGTCGTAGAGGTTCTTCTTGTCCTTGGGCAGCAGGTAGATGCCCGTGAGGAAGAACGTCATGTGCGCGTCGTACCGCTTGGCCATCTGCCGGTAGTGCTCGAAGAGGTTGTCGTCGCCGGCCAGGGCGCCGTCCCAGGAGAAGACCACGAACTGCGGGGGCTTCTCCCCCGGTTTGAGCGGTACGGCCTTCAGCTGCCCCTTCTGCGGGCCGGTGTACGACGTCGAGCCGTCCCCGATGACCTTGACCTTGCCGTCCCACTTCGGTTCGGCGGCGTTCTTGGTGGAGTCGCCTTTGCCGCCCTTGCCCCCGGAGGACGACGCCGTCGGCGCGGTACTGGCCGTACGGTTCAGCACCATGTAGCCGCCGACGAGGGAGGCGACCACGAGCAGCGCGGCCAGGGTCAGGAACTGCGGCCGGGTGGTGCGGCGGGGCTGACGTGCTTTGCGGCGGCGGCCTTTGTGCGACTTGCTGCCAGGCTTCATGTGCGGCTCATTCTGCGAGGGTGGCGGGTCGGGTGCTCATCGGGCGTCAGCCGACGCTCGTCGCACGGGACCAGATGTCGTAGGGCACGCCGGCTCCGGGGGTGCCGGCGATGCCGTCGAGCCGCAGCGGCTCCAGGCTCTTGGACAGGTCGATCCGGTACACCACGACCGCGGTCGACACGTCGTCGGCGGTGCCGACGTACCAGGCGGCCTTGTCGTCCTGGGTCGTTCCCCCCTTGCCCGCCACCTCGTAGGAGGCGGCACCGGGCGAGGTGGGGTGGTCGCCGCGGAAGGCGTCCGTGAGCGCCTCGGTGACCTGCCGGGCCACTTCGGCGCCCACCGCCCGCTTGGGCTTGGGGGTGGACATCGCGACCCTGGATCCGTTGTGGGTGATCTTCCGCACCGAGTACGGCTCGGTGTGCCGGCCCTGCGCGGCGAACGTGCTGTAGCCGCTGGCCATGCGGATCGCGCTGGGGGTGGCGCTGCCGACGGACATGGCGGGCACCTGCGCCCCGAAGCTGGACGACAGCAGTCCGGCCGCCTCGGCGGTGTCGCGCACCTTGTCCAGACCGGTGTCCATGCCGAGCTGCATGAACGGGGAGTTCACCGACTTGGCGAGCGCGTCGTGCAGGGTGATCTGCCCGTAGGACCGCTTGCCGTCGTTGCGGGCGCGGACCCGCTTGCCGTTGCGGTCCCAGTAGGGGCCCTCGGGCGTGGTGACGATGACGCCGTCGTCGCCGTTGTAGAGCGTCTCCGGGGTGACAGGTGTCGCCTCGCCGTCGCGTTCCTTGACGACGCCGTGCTCCAGGGCGGCGGCGTAGACGAACGGCAGGAAGGCGGAGCCGGACGGGACGGTGGTCGCGTTGGACTCGTTGTAGCCCTGTCTGCGGTGGTCGGGACCGCCGTAGACGGCGAGGATCCGTCCGTCGGCGGCGACGGAGGACGCTCCGAAGTGGGCGGACGCGGCCTTTTTGCGGTTCTTCTTCGCGACGCTCTCGCGGGCGTCGGCGACGGCGTCGGTCAGCTCGGTCTGCCGCTCGCGGTCGAAGGTCGTGTAGATCTGGTAGCCGCCCATGTCGAACTCCTGGTCCGGTATCTTCGCGGCCTTCTTCGCGTACTGGGCGGCCAGCTCCACGAGGTAGTCGCTCTGCTTGCCGGTGTCGTACTGGTTCGACTGCTTCAGCGGCTCGGGGAACTTCTGGTACTTGGCGCGCTCGGCCTCGGAGAGCTTGCCGAGCTTGACCATCCGGTCCAGGATCCACTCCCAGCGCACGACGGCGCGGGCGTGGTTGGACCGGCTGAGGGAGGGGTCGTACAGGCCGGCGCCCTTGAGGAGGGAGGCGAGGAAGGCGGCCTCGCTCGCGTTCAGCTGGCTGACGTCCTTGCCGTAGTACGCCTGGGCGGCCCGCTGGATGCCGTAGGTGCCGCGGCCGAACCAGCTGGTGTTGAGGTAGCCCTCCAGGATCTCGTCCTTGCTCATCTGGTTGTCGAGCTTGATGGCGATCATCGCCTCGTCGAACTTGCGGCTGAGCGAGCGGTCCTGGGTCAGGTAGACGTTCTTGACGTACTGCTGGGTGATCGTCGAGCCGCCCTGGGTGTCACCCTCACCCACGGTGCGCACCAGGGCCCGGGTGATACCGCTGAAGGATATGCCGGGGTCGGAGTAGAAGCTCGAGTTCTCCGCCGCGAGGACCGCCCAGCGCACGTCCTCGGGGACGTCCTTCAGGGGCATCGCCTGGCGGCGCACCCAGCCGGTACGGGCCATGGGCGTGCCGTCGGACCAGAAGTAGACGTTGTCCTGCTGGGTGGCGAAGGTGTTGAGGTCGTCCGGTATGTCCGTGGCGGCGTAGGCGATGGTCAGCAGCATGGTGCTGAGCCCCACGGTCAGCCCCGCGGCCCCCACCGACTGCCGCCAGGACGGCACCCAGCGGCGCCAGTCGGTCCGGCCGGGCCGCGGGTACTGCGGGCGTATTCGGCGGGCGTACGGGGCCAGGGGGGCGAGCCGCGGGCCCACGGCCCCGAGGACCCTGGCCCGGACCGACGGTCTGGCGGCCTTGCGCCTGTCCCGCCGGCCGCCCGGCGCCGGCTGCTCCTGCCGGTTCTCCAGCATGCCCGGTTCGAGCACCCGCAGCTGCATGGTCTCGTCCGCCGGCGGCGGCGGGGCCTTCAGCTCCATGGTGAACTCGGACTCCGGGAGCTGCTGCTCCTGCCGCCCCTGTGCCGCTCCACGTCGGCGGCGCATACGACCCTCTCCTTCACCACTGACCATGGCGCGCTCCGGCGTGGGGGCGGCTCATGGGCTGCGCGGCGGCGATTCTGCGGGGCGCGGCAACCTTTCGCCCGCCCACGGCGACATACCGACCGGGGGACGTGGCTCCCGATCGACTCAGGACAGCGGTCACGACTGTCCCCCCTCCCCATTTGGCATCGCCCGCGTGAAAAGTCACAGCCGCCACACACGCGACTGTGAGCTCCCGGCCCCCCGGTCCCCCGGCCGCCCGGTCTCCACACAGCGACCACAAATTATCAGTCACTTTCACAACCGCCCCGGTCGGCAGCGTGAAAATCTGGCCAGTGTGACCGACCCGTCGAAAATCGGCTCTCCTGGCGACGCGCCGCGGCCGGTTAGCCTGAGCGCATGCCTCGCTACGAATACCGCTGCCGGACCTGCGGCGACACCTTCGAACTGAGCCGGCCGATGGCCGAGTCGTCCGCCCCCGCGGACTGCCCCTCGGGCCACCAGGACACAGTCAAGCTCCTGTCGACGGTCGCGGTGGGCGGCTCTGCCGCCGCTCCCGGACCCGCGCCCCGGGCGGGCGGCGGCGGGGGCGGCGGATGCTGCGGCGGCGGTTGCTGCGGTTGATCACACCGGGTTCAACGGCCCCCGGCCCGGGAGCGTTCATCCGCATCTCAGGCTCCCTTCAGCTTTGTTCCCCTAGCCTGCGCCCATGACAGCCATGCAAGCGGAGTCGATGAGCGGCGCGCCCCTGTGGATCATAGGGCTGATGGATCGGCTGGGGGCACCGGGGGCCGGTCTGGCCGTCGCCCTGGAGAACCTCTTCCCGCCGATCCCCAGCGAGGTCATCCTGCCCCTCGCGGGTTTCGCCGCGAGCACCGGCCGGATGGACCTCTGGGCCGCACTGCTGTGGACCACCGCGGGCTCCGTCATCGGCGCCCTCGCCCTCTACGGCGTGGGCGCCCTCCTGGGCCGTGACCGCACCGTCGCGATCGCCGCGAAGCTGCCCCTGGTGAAGGTCTCCGACATCGAGCGGACGGAGGCGTGGTTCCTGCGGCACGGCACCAAGGCGGTCTTCTTCGGCCGGATGATCCCGGTCTTCCGCAGCCTGATCTCGGTGCCGGCCGGCGTCGAACGCATGCCCCTGCCCGTCTTCACGCTGCTCACCACGTTGGGCAGCGCGCTCTGGAACACGGTCTTCGTCCTGGCCGGCTACTTCCTGGGCGCCAACTGGACCGAGGTCACGGCGATCGTCTCGACGTACTCGAAGATCGTCCTGGCGGCCGCGGCGCTGGCCGTGCTGGCCTTCGTACTGATCCGCTTCCTGCGGAGGGACAACACCAAGGGGGCGCGGGGAACCGCGCGCGCGACCACCGACGACCGGCAGCCCGCGGACCGCGGCACCCCCACCCCCTGACCGGACGACGCCCGGCCGACGGGTCCCCGCGTCAGCCCTCCCGCGCGGCCCGGAGGAACTCCCGCAGGATCCGCTCCCCGGCCATGACCCCCCGCTCAGGCAGCGCCGTGATCGTCGGCCCCGACCAGCCGGCGTCCGCCAGCTCCCCGTGCCCCGGCCGCCACGCCCGGTCCGCCGCCAGCAGCAGATCCGCGTCGAGCAGCGAGTCGCCCGCGGCCACCGTCAGCTCCGCCCCGGTCCGCCGCGCCACCTCCCGCATCGCGGCGCTCTTCGTCAGCGGCTTCGGCACGGCGTAGAGCTTGCGTCCCTGGAGCGAGACCGTCCAGCCGCGGTTCTCCGCCCACACCGCGAGCCCTTTGACCCATTCCTCGGGCAGCAGCTCGCGCTCGACGACGAGATAGACGAAGAGGTCCTCGGCGACCCGGTGCTTGCGCACCCAGGACGGGTCGGCGGTGGCGGCCAGATGGTCCCTGACCTCGTCCAGCGGCGCGCACTCGTCCGCGAGCCGCGCGGTCACGGACGCGTACCAGTCGGGGTCGGAGACCCCGTCCACCAGCAGATGTCCGCCGTTCGCGCAGATCGCGTACGTGGGGGTGGGCCCCGGCAGATTGATCCGCTGGTACTGCTTGCGGGTCCGGGTCGTCGTCGGCACGAACACCGCCGCGTCGCCCAGCTCGGTGAGCAGGTGCGCCGACGTCTCGGTCAGGTACGACAGCGGCTTGCTCTCGTGCACCTCGACGGTGAGCAGCCGGGGCGCCCGCGCGTCCGGCATGGTCAGCGCGAGCGCGGCGGTCGAGTAGATGAGCGTACGGTCGAGGTCGCTCGCGACGAGCACACGGGGGCCGGGCATCAGACCGTCACCGCCTTGCCGTCGGCGCCGGTCGCGCCCCGGGTGTACTGGGGGTGGATCAGTCCCACGCAGGTGTACGGCAGCTCCGCCACCTCTTCCACCGGTACCCCTCTCTGTTCGGCGAGCAGGCGTACGTGGTCGAGGTCCGCGCCCGCCCCGGCCCGCGCGAGGATCTTCCACGGTACCCGGCGCAGCAGCACCCGGGTGGTCTCCCCGACACCGGGCTTGACCAGGTTGACGTCGTGGATCCCGTACTCCTCGCTGATCCGTTCCACGGCCGCCCAGCCCTCCCACGTGGGGGTGCGGTCGGCGGACAGCAGGTCCTTGGTGCGGGCGTCGACCGTGTCGGCGACGTCGGCGAAGCGGGCCGAGACGACGTCCAGGAACTCCACGGACACGTCGGCGCCGGCCAGCTCGCGGTAGAACTTGGCGCCGTGGAAGTCGTCCGGTCCGACGAGGTCCGCGCGCAGCACGGTCCGCGATATCAGCCCGGAGACGGTGGAGTTGAGGCAGGCCGAGGGGATGAGGAAGTCCTCGCGGGTGCCGTAGGTGCGGACGCAGGAGCCCGGGTCGGCGAGCACCGCGATCTCCGGGTCGAACCCGGTGATGCCCTCGGCCTTCTCGAACTCCTCGATCGCGGCGGCCAGTTCCCGGGTGATGGCGCCCTTGCCGGTCCAGCCGTCGACGAACACGACGTCCGCCGGGTCGTGGTGGGCGGCGAGCCAGCGCAGGGCGTTGGCGTCGATGCCGCGGCCCCGCACGATCGAGACGGCGTAGTGCGGCAGTTCGACGCCGTGCCGCTGCCGCGCCCACCGGCGCATCAGCACGCCCACGGGGGTTCCGGCGCGGGCGAGGGACACGAGGACGGGGCGCGGGGACCGCTCCGCGAGCACGGTCTCGGTCACCACCCCGACGGCCACCGCGATCCGTTCGGCCGAGGCGTCGAGGGCGCTGTGGAAGAGGGCCTGGTACTGCTCACTGGGCTGGTACTCGACCGGCAGCGACTCGGCGTAGTGCGCCCCGCCGCTCTGGATGGCCTCCTCGCGCTCCTCGGTCGGCGCCTCCAGGGTCACCTCGGAGAGGTCCTGCAGCAGCCACCCGACCTCCTCGGCCGCGTAGGAGGAGAAGGCGGGGCCGCGCAGGGGCTCGGGCAGCATGAAGGGCCTTTCGATGATGTCCCGGGTCGACTGCGTGTCCAACGACGGAACGGATGCCGACGGGACGGATGCCGACGGGAGGGATGCCGACGGGACGTAGGACGGTACGACCGCGAGGAGGACGGTCGGGGTGTGGGCGGCCAGGGTCGCCAGGAGGCCGTCGGGCGCGTGGAGCGCGGCCGTGTCGGCGGTGGAGTCCACGACGGCGATCACCGCGTCGAAGCCGCCGCCGGCCACGTTGTACGCGTACCGCTCCACCGGGCCGTCCGCGGGCGCGTCGTGGGCGGGGAAGACGATACGGCTGCGGATCGCGTAGCCGGGGTCGTCGACGGCCAGCACGGGCGACCTCGTCGTGGTGGAGAACCGTATCTCCACCCCGTCCGCCAGCCGCTCCAGCTCCGTCGCCAGCCGCAGCGGCGCGTACATCAGCTCCTCGAAGCCGAGCACGAGCACCCGCCCGGCGCCCTCGGGAAGGGCCCGGGCGAGCCGCGTGGCCATGCCCGGCAGCGCGGCCTCCAGCCGCTCCCGGTGCGCGGGGGCGAACCCGTGCCGCCCGCCGTCGGGCACCCCGTCGGGCCAGCCCAGCTCGACGCGGGCGATCCGCCCGGCGCACACCGGGGCCGCCGGCGCCCCCTCGTGCTCGGTGACCAGCGCCTGCCCCTTCTCCAGCACGCCCTCCGGGAGCCGCACGGTCCCCTTGGCGGTGGTGACCAGGTCGACGCGCGCCCCGATCTCCCGGGCGAACCCGGCGAGCCGCCCCTGGTCCTCGGCGGACCGCATGTCGACCAGGGCCACGACGACGTACCGCTCGCGCGGATACCGCTCGTGCAGCGCGCGGATGGTGTTGAGGACCGTGTTGCCGGTGGAGAACTCGTCGTCGACGAGGATCAGCGGGCCGCTCCCCGCCAGCAGCGCCGGGTCCTCCGGCAGCAGCAGGTGCGACGTCGCGTGGGAGTGGGACTCCTCGAAGCCGCCGGCCTGGGCGACACCGTCGACGGGGCGCCGGGTGGAGTGGAGGTAGGGGGCGTCGCCGAGCCCGTCCGCGACGGAGTGGCCGAGCCCGGTCGCGGTCTCGGCGTATCCGAGGACGACCGAGGCCCGTGCCCCGTCGGCCCCGAGCAGTTCCCGGACCCGGCGGCCGAGGGCGAACCCGTGCCCGTACACCACGGCCGGCGACCGCGGCACGTGCTTGCCGAGCACGTTCGACACCAGCAGATGCGCCCGCTTGGGGTTGCGCCGCAGCGCGAGCCCCAGCAGACCGCTCAGCTCCTCGTCGCCCACCAGCTCGACCCCGAGCCGTTCGGCGACCCAGGTCCCGGACCAGATCGTGTCGTTCACTGCGTTGTTCATCGATTCCTTCGTCGGTTACGACAGGGGCGGGCGGCCACGACGGGTGCCCTCGGCGCGGCGCCTCAGTCGGGCAGCCCCGCGGCCAGCAGGTCCACGAAGCCGATGTCCTCGTTGGCCACCCCGAAGACCTCGGCCCGCTGCAGAACCCTTTCAGCCCAGGCCCGGTGCGGCTTGACCTCGTTCATCTTGTTGCGGGAGGCGGAGCGCAGGACCCCGCCGCCGCCCCGCTCGGGGCGCAGGATGTCCTGGGCGTCGCCGAACTCCTCGTGGCTGACCACGGACAGCGCGTGCACGGGCAGCACATGCGAGGGGTGGATGCAGGTCTTGCCGAGCAGACCGTTGGCCTGGTCGAGCGAGATCTCGCGCAGCAGTCCGTCCAGGGCGTGCTCTATCAGTGTCTCGCGCAGCCGCCCGGCACGGTTCTCCAGGAACGGGCTGGTGCGCAGCTGGGGTTTGAACATGCGCTCCTGCACCCGGAAGTACTCCCACACCGGGCCGGTCACCGTGAACCCGGTGCCGTCCGCCCGTCCCAGCACGTTCACCACGTCCGCGATCACGGAGGCGACGATCTGGACGTCGTACGCGGTCATGTCCGGTGCCCGGCGCAGCGCGTACGAGGAGCAGAAGTCGGTGACGCCGAGGCGCAGGGCGAGGACGCGGTCGCGGTACTTGTCGACGGTGTGGGCGATGCCCTGGAGGGCTTCTACGCGCGTCTCCCGGTACATCAGCTCGGGGGATTCCAGCACGGGCATGGCGAACAGCCGCCGCCCGCCGGCGGCCTCGGCGGCGGTGAGCGCCTCCAGGAAGGCGATGCCGCGTTCCTCGGTGAACTTCGGGAGGACGAATCCGGACAGCAGGCGTACGTCCGGGCCGAGCCGCTCGACGAGGTCGGGTATCTGCTCGGGGAAACGGACCCGGATGAACAGCAGCGGCAGCTCGGTGTCCGGGCGGGCGGCGAGGTCGGCGAACTGGCGGACCAGGTTCTCCTCGGCGCCCGGGACCTCGGCGTCGTCGATGGAGTCCTCCAGGCACAGCACCATGGAGACCACACCGCGCCCGGCCTGCTTGACGATGTCGTCGGCCAGCCGCTCGCGGGTCGCCGGGCTGTAGAGCGTGGCGCCGAGGGCGGCGGCGAGCACACGGGCCGGGGAGTCCGCGGTGAAGACGCCCGGCTCGCGGAAGAAGAGACGCTGACGCTCCTCAGGGGCGATGTGCCCGAAGTGACGCATGGAAAATCCCCCGTGGCTGCTGGGCGGCCGGTCGTGAAGGTGGCCGGTAATAGTACGTACAAATGTGTGTCTTCAGTTCCCTGCGGGCGTGAAGTTCTGGTAACCCGGCCATGTCGGCCACTCGACGACCCGACCGGCGCTTCCTCGCCCCCGCGTTGTCGTGATCAGGACCGAGAGGGCAGGATGAACGGCATGACGCACGCGATGCTGAAGGGGTCGAACGTCCCGATCGAAGCCACGGCGGTCCGCGCCGTGCTGCGCTGGGCGCCCGGACAGGGTGCCCCGGAAGTCGACGCCTCGGCGCTGCTCCTCGGCCCCGACGGACGTGTACGGTCCGACGAGGACTTCGTGTTCTACAACCAGCCACGCCATCCCTCGGGCAAGGTGTGGCGGCTCGGCAAGAAGCGCGTCGCCGAGGGCCTCACGGACACCATCCAGACTGACCTGGCCGGTGTCGAGTCCGCCGTCGGCCAGATTCTCCTGGTCGCCTCCGCCGACGACGTCACCTTCGACCGCGTACGTTCCCTGCGCATCCTGCTGTACGACGCCACGGTCTCCGACGCGGAGCCGTTGGCGTACTTCGACATCAAGCCGGAGACCGGCGAGGAGACCGCCCTGATCTGCGGCGAGCTCTACCGCCGGGGCGGCGGCTGGAAGTTCCGCGCCCTCGGCGAGGGATACACCAACGGACTCCAGGGCCTCGCCACCGACTTCGGCATCTCGGTCGACGAGTCGGAGGCGGCGGCCGCCGCGGCGAACCAGGCGGCCACCACCCAGGCGCCGGCACCCGAGGTCTCGGCCCCGCTCCCCCCGGAGCAGCCGACCACCGGGGTCCCGTCCCAGCCCGCGTACGGCTATCCCCCGGCGGCGCCGACGCAGCCGCCCCAGCCCGGATACGGCTACCCGCACACCCAGCAGGCGCCCGCGACCGCCAACGCCGCGGCCTACGGCTACCCCCAGCCCACCGGCGCGGGCCTGGACCCCGACGTCCGGCTGCCTCCGCAGGGCCCGCAGTTCATCGGCAGGTGAGCGTCCGGGGGCCGGCGGAGGTCCGGCGCGCGGCGCGGGCCGGCGCGGGGGCGGCCGGGGCCCCGGTCAGCGCTCCGCCTTGGTCTTGAAGCCACGCCCCCACTGCAGGCCCCACCCGTACAGGCGGTCGAGTTCCGCCTGGAAGCCGTAGACGAACTTCACCTCGCGGCGCACGACGATCTCCCCCTTGACGTTCTCGATCATCACCACCGCGCACGAGCGGGCCTGCGGATGGCGCTCGTCGAGTCCGATCTCGATCCGGGGGCCGTTGCTCGGGTACAGCGTCACGACGGCGTGCGTACGGTCGAAGGCCGGCGTCTGGTCGTAGATGTAGACGAAGACCAGCATCCGCTTGAAGTCGTCCCGGTGGTCCAGGTTGATGTACATGGTCTCGCCGGACCCCGACCCGAACCGGTCGTCGCCGCTGAGGCGCATGTACGGCGGGTCGTTGATGTCCCCGAGGAAGCCGCCCAGCGGCTGCACGACCCCCTTGGTCCCGTCGGCCAGCTCGTACAGACAGCCCAGGTCGAGGTCGACGTTGACCATGCTCTGGCTGTGCGCCACCACCGCCTCCGGCTTGAGCGCCCGGAAGGGGTGCCGGAGCACGCTCTGCCGCTTGGGCCCGCCTATGTCGGAGGTCCGCATCCGCCAGGAGAGGTTGACGCGCAGATGGCCGGTGGCGGCGCCCTGCTTGCTGAGGGACACCTTCTGGTGCCGTTTGGTCAGCTCGATCGCGTTGGTCGCCGCGTTGCCCGCGTCGAACTCCGAGGCCCGCCCGCGCCAGAGGTTGTCCAGGAAACTCATGCCCGCCCCACAACTGCCGTGTCGTCGCGTCAACCACCGGCGGGGCGGTCGACGAGGACGAGTCCTCGTCGGCCGCCCCGCTCAGAGCGTTCCCTCACCTGGAGGGCAGTCACACTCCGGAACCGGTCACACCGGCCCCGGCTTCCGGCTTCCGGCTTCCGGGCCGCACCCGTCTCCGGGTCAGACGCCGGACGCCACCTCCTCCTTGGAGTCCTCAGCTTTTCCCTCCGCGGCCGCCAGCGCCTTGTTGCGGCGGACCGAGGACCAGAAGGACCAGCCGATCAGGACGACACCGATGAGGCCGGTGATGATCTCGTTGATCTCGTACTGGATGGTGACGAGCAGGATCACGGCGAGGGCGCCGATCGCGTAGTGCGCGCCGTGCTCCAGGTAGACGTAGTCGTCGAGGGTGCCCTGGCGGACCAGGTACACGGTGAGCGACCGGACGTACATCGCGCCGATGCCCAGACCGAGGGCCATCAGGACGATGTCGTTGGTGATCGCGAACGCGCCGATCACACCGTCGAAGGAGAAGGACGCGTCCAGGACCTCCAGGTAGAGGAACATGAAGAACGCGGCCTTGCCGGCGAGGGCGACGGCCGAACGCGGCTTGCCGGTGCGCTCCGCCTCCTCCTCCGCCTCGTGCTCGCGCTCCTCCTCTTCCTCCAGGCGGTTCTCGAAGAAGCTGGAGAGGCCGCCGACGATGAGATAGGTGATGAGGCCCGCGAGACCCGAGATCAGTACGGTCTGCGCCTTGTCGACATGGGTGCCGCCGTGCTGGTGGGCGTGCGTCGCGAAGGTCATCGAGGTGATCAGCAGGACGATCATCGCGATGCACGCGGAGAGCATGTCGATCTTGCCGAGCTTGGACAGCGGGCGCTCCAGCCAGCCCAGCCACTTGATGTCCCGGTCCTCGAAGATGAAGTCGAGGAAGATCATCAGCAGGAACATACCGCCGAAGGCCGCGATCGACGGGTGGGCGTCGGTCACGTACTGCTGGTACTGGTCCTTGTCGGTGAGCGCCAGGTCGACGGCCTCGATCGGCCCCAGCTTGGCGCTGATCGCGACGATCACGACGGGGAACACCAGGCGCATGCCGAAGACGGCGATGAGGATGCCGATGGTGAGGAAGATCTTCTGCCAGAAGGCATTCATCTTCTTCAGGATCCCGGCGTTGACGACCGCGTTGTCGAACGACAACGAGATCTCCAGGATGGACAGGATGGCGACGAGCCCGAGCGCGGTCCATCCGTCGTAGAGAACCGCTGCGACCAAGCCGAGCGCGGTGACCGCGAACGACCAGCCGAAGGTTTTCAGAACCACTGGCTACCCAATCGTGTGTGTACGGGGTTCCCCCGCGCCGCGCGCGGCTTTACCAAACATTGACTCCGAAGCCGAAGTCTAGTCGGGCACCCCTCGTTCCCCACCAGGCCCCAGGTTTTGCGCATATAGCGCTACGACACGTTGACGCCGAAGTCCAGGGCGATACCGCGCAGACCCGACGCGTACCCCTGTCCGACCGCGCGGAACTTCCATTCCCCGCCATAGCGGTAGACCTCGCCGAAGATCATGGCGGTCTCGGTGGAGGCGTCCTCCGAGAGGTCGTAGCGGGCCAGTTCCTGGCCGTCGAGCTGGTTCACGACGCGGATGAAGGCGTTGCTGACCTGTCCGAAGGACTGGCCGCGGTTGTCCGCGTCATGGATGGAGACCGGAAACACGATCTTGTCGACGGCGGCGGGCACCCGGGAGAGGTCGACGATGATCGACTCGTCGTCGCCGTCCCCCTCGCCGGTGAGGTTGTCACCGGTGTGCTCCACCGAGCCGTCGGGGCTCGTCAGGTTGTTGTAGAAGACGAACCACTCGTCCCCCAGCACCCGGCCCCCCTGGCACAGCAGCGCACTGGCGTCGAGATCGAAAGGGGCTCCGGTGGTGGTCCGGACGTCCCAGCCGAGCCCGACCATCACCTGAGTGAGGTTCGGCGCGGCCTTGGAGAGGGAGACATTGCCTCCCTTGGCGAGCGTGACGCCCATGGTGCTGGTCCTCCCCGATGTCGAGCTTCGCGATTGTTCAGTTGTGGTGGCAGGAGCGCGTCCGGCGCCGCGGTCGGTGACGACAGCGGCGCCGGACCCGTGAGCCGGGTGGTTCTTCCCCGGTGGCTCAGACGTTCACACCGAAGTCCTGGGCGATACCGCGCAGGCCCGAGGCGTACCCCTGGCCGATGGCGCGGAACTTCCACTCGGCGCCGTGCCGGTACAGCTCGCCGAAGACCATGGCGGTCTCCGTCGAGGCGTCCTCGGAGAGGTCGTACCGGGCGATCTCGGCGCCGCCGGCCTGGTTCACCACGCGGATGAAGGCGTTGCGCACCTGGCCGAAGGACTGCTGGCGGTTCTCGGCGTCGTAGATCGAGACCGGGAAGACGATCTTCTCGATCTCGGCGGGGACGCCCGCGAGGTTGACCTTGATCTGCTCGTCGTCGCCCTCGCCCTCACCGGTGAGGTTGTCACCGGTGTGCTCCACGGAGCCGTCGGGGCTCTTCAGGTTGTTGAAGAAGACGAAGTTGGCGTCGGTGCCGACCTTGCCCGAGGAGTCCAGCAGCAGCGCGCTGGCGTCCAGGTCGAAGTCGGTGCCGGTCGTGGTGCGGACGTCCCACCCCAGACCGACGATGACCGCGGTCAGGCCCGGGGCCTCCTTGGTCAGCGATACGTTGCCGCCCTTGCTGAGGCTGACTCCCACGAAGTCCTCCCATAGATGTCAGGGGCGGGGAGCCCCGTCGTGCGTTGGTATCGGATCAACGTGTCGATCCTAGTGAGGGGTTCCCGAGAACCGCAGGGCTTGGAGCCGAAGAATCACAGGGTGTCGAGCGCGGCGACGTACTCGTTCAGGTCACGGGCGTCCGGCAGGGCGTTGACGACCGTCCAGCGGACGACGCCCTCCTTGTCGATGATGAACGTCCCGCGCACCGCGCAGCCCTTGTCCGCGTCGAAGACGCCGTAGGCGCGGGAGACCTCGCCGTGCGGCCAGAAGTCCGACAGCAGCGGGTACTCCAGCCGCTCCTGGTCGGCGAAGACCCGCAGGGTGTGGATCGAGTCGTTCGACACGGCCAGCAGCTGGACGTCGTCGTTGACGAACTTCGGCAGGTTGTCCCGCAGCTCGCACAGCTCGCCCGTGCACACCCCGGTGAAGGCGAACGGGTAGAAGAGCAGCACCACGTTCTTCTCACCGCGGAAGTCCGAGAGCTTCACCGTGGCGCCGTGGTTGTCCTTGAGCTCGAAGTCGGGTGCCTTGTCGCCGACCTGGATCGCCATGATTTCCTGCGTCCCTTCGTAGGGCTGTTCGGGTGACCCAGCCTACGCAGGGGCCGTCCGGGGAAAACGGAGCGCCCCTGGACGGACCCCCCGAGGGGGCGCCCGTCCAGGGGCGCGGGGAACTGCGCGACCGGCCACGACGACGCCGGGGCCACCGCGACGCAGCACCCACCGAGTGCTCAGGCGAACGTCACTTCTTGCCGGACTTCGCCGCCTTCGGTGTCACCAGACGGCTTCCGCTCCAGTCCTTGCCGACGCTGACGCTCTTCGACGCGGACAAACCCGCTGTCGTCGCGGCTTCCGAGATGTCACTGGGCTCCACATAGCCGTCCCGCCCGGTCTTGGGCGTCAGCAGCAGGATCGAGCCACCCTCCTCGATGTACGTGGTGGCGTCCACCAGCACATCGGTCAGGTCGCCGTCGTCGTCACGGAACCACAGCACGACGGCATCGGCCACGTCGTCGTAGTCCTCGTCGACGAGATCGCTGCCGATGACTTCCTCGATGGACTCGCGGAGCTCCTGGTCGACATCGTCGTCGTAGCCGATCTCCTGGACCACCTGCTCGGGCTGGAACCCCAGCCTCGCGGCAGGGTTCGTCCGCTCCTCCGCGTGGTCCGCGGTCGCGCTCACGGGTTGCCTCCTGATCATGTTTCGGGTGGGGTCGCCCCCGGGGAATCAGCCACGCGCGTACGCGAAGCGTTGGCCGTAGTCCACACGGGCCGGACGGATCGCGCAAGTACCCAGCCTGCGAGACCGCCGAAACGGTGACGATCCGGGCCGTGTCACCGCAACTCCAGGCATCGATTCCCGATGCCTCGTGACGCACACCACACCATTGTGTCCGGTTTGCGCATTCGGCAACCGCCCGGGGGTACGAGAGTCGCATGCCCTTCCTACTGTGACAGAGGGAGTGACCAGCTTGGTTACCTCTCGGTAGAGATGACGTTTGCGCCCCCGAGGTACACGATGGGGGGCGGTGCAGGCACCCAGAAGAACCCATGAAGAGTGGCCCTCTGACAGCTAAGGAACAGCGTGGCTTCCGGATCCGATCGCAATCCGATCATCATTGGCGGCCTTCCGAGTCAGGTCCCTGACTTCGATCCCGAGGAGACCCAGGAGTGGCTCGACTCGCTCGACGCCGCCGTGGACCAGCGCGGGCGTGAGCGCGCGCGCTACCTGATGCTCCGGCTCATCGAGCGGGCCCGCGAGAAGCGCGTGGCCGTGCCGGAGATGCGCAGCACGGACTACGTCAACACCATCGCCACCAAGGACGAGCCGTTCTTCCCGGGCAACGAGGAGATCGAGCGGAAGATCCTCAACGCCACGCGGTGGAACGCCGCCGTGATGGTGTCCCGGGCCCAGCGCCCGGGCATCGGCGTGGGTGGCCACATCGCGACCTTCGCGTCGTCCGCCTCCCTGTACGACGTGGGCTTCAACCACTTCTTCCGGGGCAAGGAGGAGGGCGACGGCGGCGACCAGATCTTCTTCCAGGGGCACGCCTCCCCCGGCATCTACGCCCGCGCGTTCCTGCTGGACCGGCTCGGCGAGCAGCAGCTCGACGCGTTCCGCCAGGAGAAGTCGAAGGCGCCGTACGGACTGTCCAGCTATCCGCACCCGCGGCTGATGCCGGACTTCTGGGAGTTCCCGACCGTCTCCATGGGTCTCGGGCCGCTCGGCGCGATCTTCCAGGCGCGGATGAACCGCTACATGGAGGCGCGCGGCATCGCGGACACCTCCAAGTCGCATGTGTGGGCGTTCCTCGGCGACGGCGAGATGGACGAGCCGGAGTCCCTGGGCCAGCTCACGCTCGCCGCCCGTGAGGGCCTCGACAACCTGACCTTCGTCGTCAACTGCAACCTCCAGCGCCTCGACGGCCCGGTGCGCGGCAACGGCAAGGTCATCCAGGAGCTGGAGTCGGTCTTCCGGGGCGCCGGCTGGAACGTGATCAAGCTGGTGTGGGACCGCACCTGGGACCCGCTGCTCGCCCAGGACCGCGACGGTGTGCTCGTCAACAAGATGAACACCACCCCGGACGGCCAGTTCCAGACGTACGCGACCGAGACCGGCGCGTACATCCGGGACCACTTCTTCGGCGGCGACCACCGGCTGCGGGCCATGGTCGAGAACATGACCGACGACCAGATCCTGCACCTGGGGCGCGGCGGTCACGACCACCGCAAGATCTACGCCGCGTACAAGGCGGCCGTGGAGCACAAGGGCCAGCCGACGGTCATCCTGGCCAAGACGATCAAGGGCTGGACGCTGGGGCCGAACTTCGAGGGCCGCAACGCCACGCACCAGATGAAGAAGCTGACGGTCGCCGACCTCAAGGGCTTCCGCGACCGGCTGCACCTGCCGATCTCCGACAAGGAGCTGGAGAGCGGGCTTCCGCCGTACTACCACCCCGGGCGGAACTCCGAGGAGATCCAGTACATGCACGACCGCCGCAAGGGGCTCGGCGGTTACGTGCCCACGCGGGTCGTGCGGTCGAAGCCGCTGCCGCTGCCGGACGACAAGACGTACGCGAGTGTGAAGAAGGGCTCCGGCCAGCAGTCGATCGCCACCACCATGGCGTTCGTACGACTGCTGAAGGACCTCATGCGGGACAAGGAGATCGGCAAGCGGTTCGTACTGATCGCGCCCGACGAGTACCGCACCTTCGGTATGGACTCGTTCTTCCCGAGCGCGAAGATCTACAACCCGCTCGGGCAGCAGTACGAGGCGGTCGACCGTGATCTGCTGCTCGCGTACAAGGAGTCCCCGACGGGGCAGATGCTGCACGACGGCATCTCCGAGGCGGGCTGCACGGCGTCGCTGATCGCGGCCGGTTCGGCGTACGCCACGCACGGCGAGCCGCTGATCCCGGTCTACGTCTTCTACTCGATGTTCGGCTTCCAGCGCACCGGCGACCAGTTCTGGCAGATGTCCGACCAGCTGGCGCGCGGCTTCGTCCTCGGGGCGACCGCCGGCCGTACGACGCTGACCGGTGAGGGTCTGCAGCACGCGGACGGGCACTCGCAGCTGCTGGCGTCCACCAACCCCGGCTGTGTCGCCTACGACCCGGCGTTCGGCTACGAGATCGCGCACATCGTGAAGGACGGTCTGCGCCGGATGTACGGCGAGACCGCCGACGGCAGGCCCGGCGAGGACGTCTTCTACTACCTCACGGTCTACAACGAGCCGATCCAGCACCCGGCCGAGCCCGCCGACGTGGACGTGGACGGCATCATCAAGGGCGTCTACCGCTTCAAGGCGGGCGAGTCCGGTGCCGTCCCGGCGCAGATCATCGCCTCCGGTGTCGCAGTGCCGTGGGCGGTCGAGGCGCAGCGCATCCTCGCCGCGGAGTGGAACGTCAGGGCGGACGTCTGGTCGGCGACCTCCTGGAACGAGCTGCGCCGCGAGGCGATCGAGGTGGAGCGGCACAACCTGCTCCACCCCGAGGAGGAGCAGCAGGTCCCGTACGTGACGCGGAAACTGAGCGGCGCCGAGGGTCCGTTCGTGGCCGTCTCCGACTGGATGCGGTCGGTCCCGGACCAGATCGCGCGCTGGGTGCCGGGCACGTACCAGTCGCTCGGCGCGGACGGGTTCGGCTTCGCGGACACGCGGGGCGCGGCCCGGCGGTACTTCCACATCGACGCCCAGTCGATCGTGGTCGCGGTGCTGACCGAGCTGGCGCGTGAGGGCAAGGTCGACCGGTCGGTCCTCAAGCAGGCCATCGACCGCTACCAGCTGCTGGACGTCTCCGCGGCCGACCCCGGCGCCGCCGGCGGCGACGCGTAGCACGGGGCAGACCGTCAAGGGGTGGTGAACCTGCGGGTTCACCACCCCTTCACGTTTCCTACGATGCGCCCATGAAGGAGCGAGTCGCCTCGGCACAGATCCGGTGGGAACAGAAGACGCAGCGGCCGCTGTTCGGCCTGGCCGCGGTGTTCGCCGTCGCGTACGCCGTGCCGATCGTCCGGCCGGACGCGAGCGCGGACGTGAGGTGGTGGTGCGACGTCGCCGAGTGGGCCGTGTGGGGGGCCTTCGCGCTCGACTACGCGATACGGCTCGGCCTCGCCGAGCGGCGGTGGGAGTTCGTGCGGTCGCGCTGGCTGGACCTGTGCGCGGTACTGCTGCCGATGGTCCAGCCGCTGCGGCTGCTCCGGCTGGTGGCGACGCTGCTGCTGGTCGGCCAGCGGGCGCGGATGGCCTCGCAGATAAGGCTCACGACCTATGTCGGCGGGTCGGTGATCGGTCTGCTGATGTTCGGATCGCTGGCCGTGCTGTCCGTGGAGCGGGACTCGCCGGACGGGAACATCGACACGCTGGGCGACGCCGTGTGGTGGTCGTTCACGACGATGACGACCGTGGGGTACGGGGATCACGCACCGACGACCGGGCTGGGGCGGGTGCTGGCGGTCGGGCTGATGCTGTCGGGGATCGCACTGCTGGGTGTGGTCACCGCGAACATCGCCGCGTGGTTCATAGCGCGGTTCGAGAAGGACGACGCGGAGGAGCGGCGGCAGACCGCGGCGATAGCGGAGCTGACCGAGGAGGTGCGGTTGCTGCGGGCCGAGGTGATGGCGCTGCGGTCGGGGCGGACGGTGCCGGAGCAGCGGCGCTGAGCGGGGTGCGGGGGCCGCGCGCCGGGGGCCGTGGGGGTGCGCGAGAGACGCCGAGGGCCGTGAGGGTGCGTCGAGAGACGCCGAGGGCCGTGAGGGTGCGCGAGAGACGCCGAGGGCCGTGAGGGTGCGTCGAGAGACGCCGAGGGCGGTGGGGGTGCGTGTGCTTGGGCGGGTGCGGGTCGCGTCGTGGCCGGTCGCGCAGTTCCCCGCGCCCCTGGGTCTGCATCACCCGCGCCCACTGGAAAAGGGCCCTCGGCTGTCGTTGCCGAGGGCCCCTGCCCTTTCCCCCCACTCCTGCGGGCCGATCTAGAAGAGTCCGGCCCCCGGAGTGGCTGTGCCGGCCAGCCAGAGGATGGCCAGGAGTGTGTCTATGGCACCCAGGACCACCGCGATCAGGGCGGGGACGGGGCGGGCGCCGGACCAGCTGCGGTTCATCGCGAGCCAGCCGCAGACGATCGCGACAGGTCCCAGGATGATCCCCAGGACGAAGAATCCCGCGATCGCGCAGATGACTCCGATGATGCCGAGGGTCGCGCGATCCGGCCCGGTCCGTGACCACGTCCGGCCACGTGAGCGGGGGCTCCTGCGCGTACTGTGTCCGAAACCCGCCATCGTCAACAACTCCCTGAACTCTGCCGTCAGTTCGGGTACGAAGTGGCGGGTACCCCCCGATGGGGGTTGAAACCACGAAGAGTTGACGGACGTGGCCGGGCGCGCCGCCCCCCTCCGGCAGCGCGCCCCCGGCCCCCGGTCCTCCACCGTCGAACACCCATGCCGTGCGGAGGACTTGACTTACTGTGACCTGCGGCGCGCGCCGGGTGGAAGCGATCTTCAGCCTTGTCACCCTGATAGGCGAACGGGGGCGGAAACCCGCGCGTGAAGCTCCAGAGGGGTCAGATGTGCGCCGCCCCGGCGCCCGCCTCCGCGTTCTCACCCCGCTTGGTCAGGAACGCGACCAGCACGGCGACGGCGGCCACCCCGGCGGCGACGAGGGACGCCAGCGCCATGCCCGACATGAACGTGTCGTGCGCGACCGCGGCGATCTTGGCGGCGATCTCCGGCGGGGTTCCCGGCGCGACCGGGGGCACACCGACCTGGACGGCCTCGGACGCCTGGTCGAGCTGGGCGCCCTTGAGCGGCGGGAGACCGGCGTCGGCCCAGTTGCCCGGTAGGTCGCCGTCGACCTTGGAGGCCATCACGGCGCCCAGGACGGCCGTACCGAGGCTGCCGCCGATCTGCATCGCGGCCTGCTGGAGACCGCCGGCGACACCGGACAGCTCCAGGGGCGCGTTGCCGACGATGACCTCGGTGGCGCCGACCATCACCGGGGCGAGGCCGAGGCCGAGGAGCGCGAACCAGAGGGACATCACGGCGCTGCCGGTGTCGGTCTCCAGCGTCGACATGCCGTACATGGCGATCGCGGTGCAGGCCATGCCGCCGGCCAGCGGGATACGCGGTCCGGACTTGGTGATCAGCGCGCCGGCCAGGGGCGAGCCGACGATCATCATGCCGGTGAGCGGCAGGAGGTGCAGCCCGGCGTCGATGGGGCTCATGCCGTGCACGTTCTGGAGGTAGAACGTCACGAAGAACAGGCCGCCCATGAAGGCGATGGCCATCAGGACCATCAGGACCACACCCGCGGACAGCGGTACGGAACGGAAGAGCCCCAGCGGGATCAGGGGCTCCTTCACCCTCGTCTCCCAGAGGGCGAACAGGGCGAACAGGGCGAGGGACGCCGCGACGAACGTCCATGTCAGGGCGTCGCCCCAGCCCCACTCGGGAGCCTTGATGAGCGCCCAGACCAGGCAGAACATGGCTCCGGAGAGCAGGGCTATGCCGAGGACGTCGAAGGAGCGCGGGGCGTTCTCGGCGCGGTGGTCGAGCAGGATCCACACGCCGAGGGCGACGGCGAGGACGCCGACGGGGACGTTGATCCAGAACACCGACTGCCAGCTGACGTTCTCGACGAGGAAGCCGCCGAGGATCGGGCCTCCCGCGGTGGAGGCGCCGATCACCATGCCCCAGATGCCGATCGCCATGTTGAGCTTCTCGGCGGGGAAGGTGGCGCGGAGCAGACCGAGCGCGGCCGGCATGAGCAGCGCGCCGAACAGGCCCTGGAAGACCCGGAAGGTCACCACGAAGGCGACCGAGTTCGACAGGCCGATGGCACCGGAGGCGGCGGCGAAGCCGACGACACCGATGAGGAAGGTCTGGCGGTGGCCGAAGCGGTCGCCCAGCTTGCCCGCGGTGATGAGGGTGACCGCCAGCGCGAGGAAGTACGCGTTGGTGATCCACTGGACCTCGGCGAAGCTCGCCTTGAGGTCGTCCGCGATGGCCGGGTTGGCGATGGCGACGATGGTGCCGTCGAGGGCGACCATCATGACGCCCACGGCAACGGTGAGGAGGGTGAGCCACGGGTGGCCGCGCAGGCCCCGCCCCTGGCTCGGAGCCGGGCCCGACGGGGATGCTGGTGCCTGGTCCCCCGGTCCCGTCTTGTCGACAGCGGTCTGACTAGTCATGCGGGGGAGGCTAGTGACAGCCACTGACAGTTGACAAACGAGTTCACAAGTCGGTAACTGTCACGTCACTCGGAGCACGGACCGGGTGGAGAAGAGGGTTCATGGAGACGGCGGCGGAGGCGACGGCGGCGGAACGGCCGGGGCTGCGCGAGCGGAAGAAGCAGCGCACCCACGACGCGCTGCTGCGGGCCGCCCTCGAACTGTTCACGACCCAGGGGTACGAGGCGACGACGGTCGACCAGATCGCCGAGGCCGTGGACGTCTCGCAGCGCACCTTCTTCCGCTACTTCGCCGGCAAGGAGGAGGCCGCCCTCGCGGTCATCGACCTCAGCCAGGAGCACTTCGTCGCCGCGCTGCGGGCCCGGCCCGCGCACGAGGCTCCGCTGGAGGCCCTGCGCAACGCCGTCCTGGAGGGCTGGGACGCCATCGGCGAGGCCGTCGCCCAGATCGTCCCCGTCGACCTGTTCCTGCGCGGCTACGGGATGATCGAGTCGACGCCCGCGCTGCTCGCCGCGCACCTGCGCCGCTCGGACGCGGTGGCCCGGGAGCTCGAGGCGATCGTCGCCGAGCGCGAAGGGCTCGATGTGCGCACCGACCCCCGGCCCCGGGTGGCGGTGGCGGTCTTCGCCGGGGTCATGCGGGTCACCGAGCGGCTGTGGGCCATGGGCGGCGACCTCAGCATGGAGGCGATGCGGGAACTGACCGCCGCGCATCTGGACGCGGTACGACCCTCACTCGCCGAGAAGTGGCGCACCGGCTGAAACCCCCTCATAACACCACCAGCACGATGTTCTCTGCGCACCATGCGGAACAGGTGTGCTTGAAACGTGATTCCCCTCACTCGGTTAACGCGAGACCCTTCCGTTCTCTTAGTGTGTCCTTTCAGTGACTTCCTTGGACTCTTCTCCGCAACTGAACGTCTGGCGCGCCCTGCTGGCGCTGGCCGTGGTCTTCGTGATGCTGGCGACCACCGGCTGGACGGCGATCCGCAGCCACAGCGGGGAGTCGCCGCTCCAGGCGTCGCTCTCCGCGTGGCGGCACGGACACCTCGACGGGCGGGAACTGCCCGACCCGGCGTCGTCCCCCCACCGGCTGACCGCCTTCTTCTCCTCCCTCTCCGAACGGCAGGAGCGACGGCTCGTCCACCGCTATCCGCTCGCGGTCGGCAACATGAACGGCGCCCCCGTCGAACTGCGCTACCGCGCCAACCGCATCGCGCTCCGGCAGCAGAACGCGCGGGAGCGGGAGCGCACACGGGACGAGCGGCTCTCCCCGAGCGGGCAGTACCAGGCGCTCCGGCGCATGCACCGCTTCGCCAGGCTGGCCGAGGAGGACCGGCAGATCCTCGCCTTCGACCCCGACGGCACCGGCCGGGTCGCCGAGGTCTTCGGCGACCTCGACCGGGCGGAGCGCGTCTCCGTCGTCGTCCCCGGCGTCGACACCAACCTCCTCAACTTCCAGCGCACCAACCGCAGGTACTCGGCGCCCGTCGGCATGGCCGAGGCGCTGTACCGGGCGGAGCGCACCGCGAGCCCCCGGACGCGCACGGCCGTGATCGCCTGGGCCGACTACACCGCGCCCGACGGCCTCGGGCTCGACTCGGCCACCGCGCTGCGCGCCGAGCAGGGCGCGATCCGGTTGAACTCCCTGGTCAGGGCGCTGCCCGGCGGGTCCACCGTCGCTCTGGTGTGCCACAGCTACGGCTCGGTGGTGTGCGGAGTCGCCGCGCGCTCACTGCCGTCGCGGGTGACCGACATCGCGGTCGCCGGCAGCCCTGGCATGCGGGCCGAGAAGGTGTCCTCACTGCGCACCTCGGCCCGGGTGTGGGCCATGCGGGACGCCGACGACTGGGTCCAGGACGTGCCGTACCTGGAGGTCGGCGGGCTCGGCCACGGCACCGACCCGATGTCGGCGGAGTTCGGGGCGCGGCTGCTGTCGGCGTCCAACGCCCAGGGGCACAGCGGCTACTTCGAGCCCGGGACCGTGAGCCTGTACAACTTCGCGGAGATCGGGATCGGCGCCTACGACTTGGTGGAGTGCGCGCGGAAGAACGACGGGTGCCGGGCGGGTCTGCCGGACGCCTCCGCGGCCTGACGCGCGTAGAGGCCGCAAAAGTGCGGTTCGCCACGGGTCGGGACTTCATCGCCCCGCCCGCATACGATGAGCCGCATGGGTGACGTACTGGCCGGATTTCATGCCGCCTGGGAGTTCGAGTCCGACTCCGTGCTCATCCGCTTCGAACGGGGGATCCGCACGCCGAAGCTGTTCCAGGCGCTCGGTGAGCGACGCGTCCCCCTGGAGGCGATCGCGGGGGTGACGCTGACACCGGGGAAGCGGGGCACCGTCGTACTGCGTGCCGTGCCGCGGCCGGGCGCCGACCCGCTGATGGAGGCGGCGGCGGACCAGCTCAAGGAGGGCTCCGATCCGTACCGGCTGGTGCTGCCGGCCGAGCGGGAGACCCTCGCCGAGTACTACGCGGACGAGTTGCGGGCGCGGCTGACCGGGTCGGGGCCGGCGGAGCGGTTCCTGGTGGCCGCGCCCGAGGTGCCGCTGCAGTTCAAGGCGTACGACGGGAAGGCGTCGTTCGACGGGCGGTCGGTGTCGTTCCGGTGGTCCTGGACGGGTGCCTCGTCGGCGAAGTGGAAGGCCGGGGACCAGAGTTTCTCCCTGCGGGACCTGAGCGGGGTCGAGTGGCGGTCGCCTGAGGTCTTCGAGGGGTATCTGCGGTTGCTGCGCCGGGACGCCGCCGGGGAGCGTCCTCCCCAGCCGGATCATGATCCGGCCGCGGTCGTGTTCGGGCTCGGGTACGGGCCGGTGCACGAGTCGTTGCCGTTCGCGGCGGCGGTGCTGGCGGCCGTGCGGGGTGCCGGGCCCGTGGAGGCGCTGCCCGCGGGGGCGCCGCGCCGGGATCCGGCCGACATCGCCGACCGGATCCGGCACCTGGGCGAGCTGCATCGAGCGGGGCTGGTCACGGACGAGGAGTTCAGCGTGAAGAAGGCGGAACTCCTCGCGGAGCTCTGAGACCCTGGTTACTCCCGGCCCGCCGAGGTGAACCTCATGTCCGCGTAGCGGTCGCCCGCCACCTTGGCCGCTATCGGTTCCAGCAGCGCCACGTCCGCCTCGGTCAGGGTGAGCCCCGCCGCCGCGGCGTTCTCCTCCACCCTCGCCGGCCTGCGGGTGCCCGGGATCGGGATCACCGGGAGGTCGTGCACGGACGTCTGGTGGTGGACCCAGGCGAGGGCAACCTGGCCGAGGGAGGCGCCGTGGGCCTCGGCGACCTGGCGGACCGGGTCGAGCAGGGCCGCGTTGGCGGTGGCGTTGTCGCCGGTGAAGCGGGGCTGGTGGCGGCGGAAGTCGTCGGCGGTCAGCTCCTCGGCCCTGGCGAAGGAACCGGTGAGGAAGCCCCGGCCGAGCGGGGAGTACGCCACGAGGGCCACGTCGAGGTCGCGGGCCGCGGGGACCACGGTGTCCTCGATGTCGCGGCTGAAGAGCGACCACTCGGACTGGAGGGCGGCGATGGGGTGCACGGCGTGCGCGGCGCGGAGTTCGGCGGCCGTGACCTCGCTGAGCCCCAGGTGCTTCACCTTGCCCTCGCGGACCAGTTCGGCCATGACGCCGACGGTCTCCTCGATGGGGACGCTCACGTCCCGGCGGTGCATGTAGTAGAGGTCGATCACCTCGACGTCGAGCCGGCGCAGACTGCCCTCGACGGACTCGCGGATGTGCGGGGCGTCGTTGCGGATGATCCGCCTGGTCGGGTCGTCCGGGTGCACGGCGAGGCCGAACTTCGTGGCGATGACGACGTCGTCGCGGTGCGCCTTGAAGAACGGGGAGAGGAACCTCTCGTTCTCCCCCGCCCCGTAGGCGTGGGCCGTGTCGTAGAGGGTGACACCCAGCTCCAGCGCCCGCTCAAGGGTGGCCCGGGACTCCGCCGCGTCCGAGGGGCCGTAGGCGAAGCTCATGCCCATGCAGCCGAGGCCCTGTACGCCGACCTCGGGGCCGTTCGCTCCCAGTCGTGCCTTCGCGATCGTGCGGTTCGAGTCGTTCGAGCCGTTCACGCCGTTCGTCATGAGGCCCTCTCCGACGCCAGGGCCTGCCCGGCGTCCGCGTAGAAATTGATCTTCCGGTCGAGCACGGCCAGGGTGTCCTGGAGCTCGGCGATCCGGGACAGGACGTCGTCCCGGGTCGACTTGAGCAGGTCGAACCGCTCGGCGTAGGTGTGGTCGCCCTCGCGCACCAGCTCCGCGTACCGGACCATGTCGGCGACCGGCATGCCGGTGAGCCGGAGCTTGCCGACGAGGTCGAGCCAGTCGAGGTCCCGGTTGCGGTAGCGGCGCTGGCCGGTGTGCGAGCGGTCGATGTGCGGCATCAGGCCGATCCGCTCGTACCAGCGCAAAGTGTGCGCCGTCAGACCGGTGAGGGTGACGACCTCGCTGATCGTGTACTTGTCCTGCCCGTCCGGCCGCCGGGGTTGCCGGGGCGGACCTGCACAACTGTCGGTACTGGCAGCACTGGTGGCACTCGTGGTCTCCATCACCGTCATGCCCTCCACGCTAAAACCCTGGAGTGCGCTCCAAGCAAGCGAATACGGTGAGAAAACATGAGGACGTGACATGAGCCCGCTGGCTAGCGTGCGGGGCATGGGTCTCGTACGACGTGCCACGGACGGGGACGCGGCGGAAGTGCTCCGGCTGCGTCAGGTGATGATCGACTCCTTGGCCGGGACGCCCGGCGCCACGGACTGGCACGCCGCGTCACTGCCCTCACTGACCGCCGAACTCGCCCGCCCCGACGGCCGGTTCGCCGCGTTCGTCGTCGACTTCCCCGGACGGGCGGGCACGTTGGCCGCGCTGGTCGCCGGGGCGCTGGAGTACCGGATCGGGCGGGCCGGCAATCCGCACGGACTGATCGGGTACGTCTTCAGCGTCGCCACCGACCCGGACGCCCGCCGCCGGGGGTACGCCCGCGCGTGCATGGAGGAGCTGCTGGACTGGTTCCGGGAACGGGGCGCCGGGTATGTCATGCTCACCGCGTCGCCGGACGCCGAGCCGCTCTACGCGTCGATGGGGTTCACCCGGGACACGGACCCCTCGATGCGTCTGCTCCTCGGGCCCGCATAGGCTCATCCGCATGTCCTTGCAGAGCCTCGCCCAGATCGAGAACTGGCCGGTCCCCACGGCCGCCGCGGCCGTCGTCCGGGCGGACGGCACCGTCCTCGGGTCGCACGGCCCCACCGGACACCGTTTCCCCCTGGCCTCGGTCACCAAGCCGCTCGCCGCGTACGCGGTGCTCGTCGCGTACGAGGAGGGGGCGATCGAGCTGGACGAACCGGCCGGGCCCGCGGGGGCGACCGTACGGCATCTGCTGGCGCACACCTCGGGGCTGGCCTTCGACGAGCACCGGGCGATGTCGGCGCCCGGTGAGCGGCGCCTGTACTCCAACGCCGGGTTCGAGGTGCTCGGGGACCATGTGGCGAAGGCGACGGACATCCCGTTCGCCGAGTACCTCCGGCAGGCGGTGCTCGCGCCGCTGGGGATGACCGCGACCACCCTCGACGGGTCACCGGCCAAGGACGGCGTGTCCACCGTCGACGACCTCGTCCGGTTCGCCGCCGAGGTGCAGGCGCCCCGGCTGCTCGACCCGCGCACGGTCGCCGAGGCGATGACCGTGCAGTACCCCGGCACGAAGGGCGTGCTGCCGGGCTACGGACACCAGAACCCCAACGACTGGGGCCTCGGCTTCGAGATCCGGGACTCCAAGTCCCCGCACTGGACCGGGACGGCGTCGTCGCCCGGCACCTTCGGCCACTTCGGTCAGTCGGGCACGTTCCTGTGGATCGACCCGGCGGCGGGCCTGGCCTGCGTCGCCCTGACGGACCGGGCGTTCGGCCCGTGGGCGATCGAGGCGTGGACACCGTTCACGGACGCGGTACTCACGGAGTCGCGGGGCTGAGGTATGCCCCGGCACCGGCGGGACGATTGCGTGATTCACACCACCGAGGCGCGACGCTTCGCTTACGCTCGATCACGCAACGAGACGAACGCCGCGAGGCGTTGGAGGCCGGAGGCACCGTAGTGGCCAACATCCAATCGCTCGATCCCAGCGCTTCCCCACTCGACTACTACGGCTGGGAGCTCCGCCGGCAGCGCGAGGCACACGGCCTCAGGCAAAGCCAGCTCGGCGACATCATCTTCTGCACGGGCTCGCTGATCGGACAGATCGAAACCACGAAGAAGGTGCCCACCCGCGAATTCTCCGAGCGGGTGGACGCGGCACTCGGCACGGACGGCGTCTTCTCCCGGCTCATCGGCCTCGTGCTGCGCAGCCAACTGCCCAGCTGGTTCCAGCCGTACGCGGAGATGGAGGCGAAGGCCACCTACATCTCCACGTACCAGGCGCAGGTGGTGTACGGCCTGTTGCAGACGGAGGAGTACGCGCGGGCGGTACTGGCCACCGGCATGCCGGACGACCTGGACAGCCTGGTCGCGGCCCGGATGGAGCGCCAGCGCATCCTGGAGAGGGAGCAGCCGCCGCTGGCCTGGGCGATCCTCGACGAGGCGGTGCTGCACCGGCCCATCGGTGGCCGCGAGGTCATGCGGGGGCAACTGGCCCGGCTGTTGGAGTTCACCGGGCACCGGTGGATGCGGGTGCAGGTGTTGCCGAACGTGGCGGGTGAACACGCGAGTCTGGACGGGGCGTTCAACCTCCTCCGTTTCGAGGACGACCCGGACATCATCTACACGGAGGACCTCATCTCCGGCCATATGACAGCCGACCCGGCCGCCATCAGGGAGGCCGCACGCCGTTACGCTCATCTCCAGGCCGCCGCTCTGTCCGTTGAGGCTTCGGCGGCGTTGATCACCCGTGTGATGGAGGAGCGTTATGGAGCACAGCCCCGACCTGACGAAAGCACGGTGGCGTAAGTCCAGCTTCAGCGGAAGCACCGGCGGCGACTGCGTCGAGGTGGCCGACGGCTTCCCCGGCGCGGTCCCCGTGCGCGACAGCAAGAACGCCGGTGGCTCCGTCCTGCTCGTCGGCCCGGACGCCTGGCGGACCTTCGTGGACGCGCTGCGCCGGTAGAGCGCACCGGACACGGTGCTCGCCGGGACGCACGATAACTGCGCCCTCCGAGAAGGCTGTTGATCCACTCGGATAACCTCCCCATGCACACACGCCACAGCAGACGCGGAACCTCGGGGGAGACGATGGGCGAGGTACGAGTGGGCGGGCAGTTCCGTCCCCTGGACGACAGCGATCCGAAAACCGTGGCGGGTTACCGGCTCGCCGCCCGCCTCGGCTCGGGCGGCATGGGCACGGTCTATCTGTCGTACACACCCGGCGGGCACCCCATCGCCCTCAAGACGATCCGGCGGGAACTGAGCGAGGATCCCGAATTCCGCCGCCGGTTCCGGCAGGAGGTGCAGGCCGCCCAGCGGGTGCAGGGCCTGTACACCGCTCCGGTCATCGACTACGACACCGAGGGCGACCGGCCGTGGCTGGCCACCGCCTATGTGCCCGGTCCGTCGCTGCACTCCGCCGTCGCCGAGCACGGCGCGCTGCCGGTCACCTCCGTCCTGCTGCTGCTCGCCGGGGTCGCGGAAGCGCTGAAGGTCATCCACACGGCCGGCATCGTCCACCGCGACCTCAAGCCCACCAACGTGCTGCTCACCTCCGACGGCCCCCGGGTCATCGACTTCGGCATCGCGCGTGCCGCCGACGCCACCGCCCTCACCGGCACGGGCGTGTCCATCGGCACCCCGGCGTTCATGTCCCCCGAGCAGGCGGCCGGCAAGCCCATCACGCCCGCGTCGGACGTGTTCGCGCTGGGCCAGGTGGCGGCGTACGCGGGGCGGGGCAGCGGCGCGTACGGCGACGGGCCCTCGCACGCCGTGCTGTACCGCATCGTCCACGAGGCGCCGGACCTCTCCGGACTCCCCGGCGAACTCGGCTTCGTCGAGCGCTGCCTGGCGAAGAACCCCGAGGACCGGCCCTCGCCGGAAGAGGTCATCGCGTTGTGCCAGAAGGCCTCGCCCGAACCGTTGGTCCAGTCCGGCACCTGGCTGCCGGAGGCGATCGACGCCGACATCACGCGCCGGGTCTCGGCGTCGGCGGAGTTGCTGGCGGCGGGGACCACGGCAGCGGAGCCACCGACCCGCGTGCTCCCGCCGGCTCCGCCCACAGCCCCGGTGACCCAGCAGGACGTCGGGGCCGCCGACCGGGCCGCGCCGCCGGTGCACGCGGCGCCGACCATGTACGCCGGGCGTGCCGCCCCGGCGACCCCGCCCGCGCCCCAGCCCATCGCCTATGTCGCGCAGCCGGTGCCGAACCCCATGCCGACACACCGGACGCCGTATCCGCAACAGCCGCAGATGTGGCACCCGCAGCCCCCGCCGCGCCCCCTTCCCCTTCCGCCGCCCAGGAACAGCGTCGGCAAGTGGCTCGCCATCGGCGTCGCGACCCTGTCCGTCCTGATGTGGCTCGGTGGCTGCGCGGCGTTCATCCAGTCGTTCGACGGCTCGTCGGACGACTCCGCGAGCGGCTCCGGAAACACCAGCGCCAAGCCGCTGCCCGACCCGAAGCCGCTTACGTACAAGGGTGTCGACATCCCCAAAGGCTATTTCGTCCGCTTCTCCGACTCGCCTCTCAACCCGTTGGACGGTTCCGGCGACGCGTGGGCGAATGACGCCAGCGACATCTTCTACGACGACAAGTGGTACGTGTCCGAAGACGAGTCAGCAGTCCTGGGTAGTAGTGGTGAGAAGATCGTCCTGCTGAACAATGCGCAACAGGGCTCGCTCAAGACCTGCCGCAACGAGACGAGGTATGCCAAGAACGTCTCACTCTCACAGATCACCGAGGGTTCCCAGATGTGCGTGCACTCCCGTTCAGGGCATATCGCCCTGATTACGTTCAAAGGCCTGGCGCCGGAGTCCGACCCCAGCGACTACGTCACGCTGAACATCACGCTGTGGCGCAACGCAGAGGAACCGAGCAGCGACAGCTGACCGCTTTCATTCCGCCAGTTCCCACACGAGCACCTCGACGGTGGCAGTGACGGCGACCAGCTCCAGCCCCTTCTCGTCCTCCGCCCGTACCGAGTCGCCGGGCCCCAGTTCATGCGGCCCGAGGCGGACCGCGCCGCGGATGACGTGGACATATGTGCGAGGCGCGTCCGGTACGGCGGTGCGCTCGCCCGGTTCGGTCAGGCGCCGTACGTGGAGCATGGCGGCGGCCTCCGGGACGGCGTACGGGGTGGAGTCGGCGATGCCGCGGACGATCTCGTAGGCGGGGTCGCCGCCGGGGTCGAGCGGGGCCAGCCACATCTGCACGAAGGTCACGGGGCCGGTGCCGTCGTTGCGTTCCACGTGGCGTACGCCGCCCGCCGAGCTGAGGCGCTGGACGTCGCCGGGGCGCACCACCGTCTCGTGGCCGGTGGTGTCGCGGTGGGTCAGCTCGCCCTCGACGACCCAGGTGACGATCTCGGTGTGGCTGTGCGGGTGCTCGTCGAACCCGGCGCCCGGCGCGAGCCGCTCCTCGTTGCACGCGATGACCGCCCCGAACCGGAGATTGTCCGGGTCGTAGTGCGCCCCGAACGAGAACGCGTGGAAGGAGGAGATACCCGCCGAGGGGTCTCCGCCCGGGTAGCGCTCGTCGGCGCGCCTTACGTCCATCACGCCCCCACGGTAGCCCCGGCCGGCGGCGCGGGGGCCCCAGGGCGCGGCCCCCGCTGACGCGCACCCCCAGCTCACGCACCCTACGACGCAAGCGGGCGCGGCGATAAGGCACTCTTGGTCCCGTGCCCGAACCAGAAGCCAGGAAGTCCGAGACCGCACCGTACGTCCACGCGCACTCCGCGACGTTGAAGCGGCTGGAGAAGTCGTCCGGAAGCCTCGCCGCGCAGGCCATCGCTCGGATGGACGAGACGCTGCCCTGGTACCGGGCGATGCCGCCCGAGAACCGGTCGTGGATCGGGCTGGTCGCCCAGGCGGGTATCGCGGCGTTCACGGAATGGTTCCGGCACCCGGACGCCCCCCAGGCGATCTCGACGGACGTGTTCGGGACCGCGCCGCGCGAGCTGACCCGGGCCATCACGCTCCGTCAGACCGTCGAGATGGTGCGGACGACCATCGAGGTCATGGAGTCCGCGATCGACGAGGTCGCGGCCCCCGGCGACGAGAGCGTGCTGCGCGAGGCGCTGCTCGTGTACGCGCGGGAGATCGCCTTCGCCACCGCCCAGGTGTACGCGCAGGCCGCCGAGGCCCGGGGCGCGTGGGACGCCCGCCTGGAGTCCCTGGTCGTGAACGCGGTGCTCAGCGGCGAGGCCGACGAGGGCGCGGTGAGCCGGGCCGCCGCCCTCGGCTGGAACTCGCCGGAGCATGTGTGCGTGGTCCTCGGCACGGCCCCCGACGGCGACAGCGAGCTGACCGTGGAGGCCATCCGCCGGGCGGCCCGGCACGCCAAGCTCCAGGTGCTGACGGGTGTGCTCGGCGACCGGCTCGTGGTGATCGCCGGCGGCAGCAACGACCCCTTGCAGGTGGCGAGGTCGCTGATCGGCCCGTACGCGGCGGGCCCGGTCGTGGCGGGGCCGATCGTGCCCGACCTGCTGGCCGCGACGCGGTCCGCGCAGGCGGCGGCCGCGGGGCTCAAGGCATGCTCCGCCTGGCAGGACGCGCCCCGGCCCGTGCTGGCGGACGATCTGCTGCCGGAGCGCGCGATCGCGGGCGACCCCAGTGCGCGCGAGCAGTTGGTGGAGGAGATCTACAGACCGCTGGAGGAGGCCGGCTCCGCGCTCCTGGAGACACTCAGCGTCTATCTCGAACAGGCGTCCAGTTTGGAGGGTGCGGCGCGGATGCTGTTCGTCCATCCCAACACCGTGCGCTACCGGCTTCGACGTGTGACTGACGTCACCGGCTGGTCGCCCTCCGATGTACGCTCTGCGTTCACGTTGCGGATCGCGTTGATCCTGGGGCGTCTGGTCGATGGGGATCACCAGCTCTAGGGTTTTGTCGAAGGGCTACAAAAGGCCCTGCTGTTCTTCGTCCCTGTCCTCACGGGCGGCCTCGGCCGTCCCCAAGAGAGAGTGTGAGAGTGCTCGTACTCGTCGCTCCCGGCCAGGGCGCCCAGACGCCCGGCTTCCTGAACCCCTGGCTCGAACTCCCCGGTGCCGCCGACCGCCTCGCCGCGTGGTCGGACGCCATCGGGCTCGACCTCGCCCACTACGGGACGCAGGCCGACGCCGACGACATCCGGGACACCGCCGTCGCCCAGCCGCTGCTGGTCGCCGCCGGACTGCTGTCCGCCGCCGCCCTCGGGGACGTCTCCCCCGGCGCGGTCGCGGGCCACAGCGTCGGTGAGATCACCGCCGCCGCCTTCGCCGGTGTCCTCGACGACACGGCCGCGCTGACCCTCGTGCGCAAGCGGGGTCTGGCGATGGCCGAGGCCGCCGCGATCACCGAGACCGGGATGTCCGCGCTGCTCGGCGGCGACCCCGAGACGACCGTGCCGCACCTGGAGAAGCTGGGGCTGACCCCGGCCAACATGAACGGCGCGGGCCAGATCGTGGCCGCGGGCACCCTGGAGCAGCTGGCCGCCCTGGCGGAGGACAAGCCCGAGGGCGTCCGCAAGGTCGTGGCGCTCAAGGTCGCCGGCGCCTTCCACACGCACCACATGGCCCCGGCCGTGGACACCCTGGCCAAGGCCGCCGAGGCCCTGACGCCCGGGGACCCGACCGTCACGTACGTCTCCAACAAGGACGGCCGGGCCGTCGCGACGGGCGCCGAGGTGCTCTCGCGGCTGGTCGGCCAGGTCGCCAACCCGGTCCGCTGGGACCTGTGCATGGAGACCTTCAAGGAGCTGGGCGTGACCGGTCTGATCGAGGTCTGCCCCGGCGGTACGCTCACCGGTCTCGCCAAGCGCGCGCTGCCCGGCGTGAAGACGGTGGCCCTGAAGACCCCCGACGACCTCGACGCCGCTCGTGAGCTCATCGCCGAGACATCGACACCTGCCGCTGACGCGGCGGGCGCCTGAGACCTTAGGAGCCAGACAGCAATGTCGAAGATCAGGCCGAGCAAGGGCGCCCCGTACGCACGCATCCTCGGCGTCGGCGGCTACCGCCCGGTCCGTGTGGTGCCCAACGACGTGATCCTGGAGCGGATCGACTCCTCCGACGAGTGGATCCGCTCCCGCTCCGGCATCGAGACCCGGCACTGGGCGAACGACGAGGAGACCGTCGCCGCCATGTCGATCGAGGCGTCCGGCAAGGCCATCGCGGACGCCGGCATCACCGCCGAGCAGATCGGCGCCGTGGTCGTCTCCACCGTCTCGCACTTCAGCCAGACCCCGGCCGTCGCCACGGAGATCGCCGACAAGCTCGGCACGGCGAAGGCCGCCGCCTTCGACATCTCCGCGGGCTGCGCGGGCTTCGGCTACGGCCTGACCCTCGCCAAGGGCATGGTCGTCGAGGGCTCCGCGGAGTACGTCCTCGTCATCGGCGTGGAGCGGCTGTCGGACCTCACCGACCTGGAGGACCGGGCCACCGCGTTCCTCTTCGGTGACGGCGCCGGCGCGGTCGTCGTCGGCCCCTCCCAGGAGCCGCACATCGGCCCCACGGTCTGGGGCTCCGAGGGCGACAAGGCCGGAACGATCAAGCAGACGGTGCCGTGGAACGAGTACCGGATCGGCGACGTCGCCCAGCTCCCGGTGGACAGCGAGGGCAACGTCAAGTTCCCCGCGATCACCCAGGAGGGCCAGGCGGTGTTCCGCTGGGCCGTGTTCGAGATGGCGAAGGTCGCCCAGCAGGCGCTGGACGCGGCCGGGATCAGCCCGGACGACCTGGACGTCTTCATCCCCCACCAGGCCAACGAGCGGATCATCGACTCGATGGTGAAGACACTCAAGCTGCCGGAGCACGTCACGGTCGCCCGTGATGTGCGCACCACCGGCAACACCTCGGCCGCCTCGATCCCGCTCGCGATGGAGCGGCTCCTGGCGACCGGAGAGGCGAAGAGCGGCGACACCGCGCTCGTCATCGGCTTCGGGGCGGGTCTCGTGTACGCAGCGACGGTCGTTACCCTCCCCTAGGCAACCGTTCCGGATCTTGCGATCCGGTGCGGTACAGCAACACCTGCCGCTGACGCGGCGGACGCCAACCCTCTGGATATCTACGAAGGAGCGCCTGACATGGCCGCCACTCAGGAAGAGATCGTCGCCGGTCTCGCCGACATCGTGAACGAGATCGCCGGCATCCCGGTCGAGGACGTCCAGCTGGACAAGTCCTTCACCGACGACCTGGACGTCGACTCCCTGTCCATGGTCGAGGTCGTCGTCGCCGCCGAAGAGCGCTTCGACGTCAAGATCCCGGACGACGACGTCAAGAACCTCAAGACCGTCGGCGACGCGACCGACTACATCCTCAAGCACCAGGCCTGATCCGCCGGGATCGGGCCGGTCGCTCCGGCCGCCCGATCCCCGGAACCAGTCCGACTGCCCCGCCACCCGGCGGTGGCGCCGCTGAATCCTCGTAACCGTTGGAGAACATTCCCGTGAATTCGACCAATCGCACCGTGGTCGTCACCGGTATCGGCGCAACCACACCGCTGGGTGGCGACGCGACTTCCACCTGGGAGGGACTGATCGCCGGCAGGTCCGGCGTCCGTCCCCTGGAGCAGGACTGGGCCGCCGAGCAGGCGGTCCGCATCGCGGCACAGATCGCCGTCGAGCCGATCGAGGTCATCCCCCGGCCGCAGGCCCGCAAGCTGGACCGCTCGGCGCAGTTCGCGCTGATCGCGGCCAAGGAGGCGTGGGCCGACGCCGGTTACACCGAGACCTCCACCGACGACGGCACCGTCGACGCCGACCGGGTCGGCGCGGTCATCGCCTCCGGCATCGGCGGCGTGACGACGCTGCTCGACCAGTACGACGTGCTGAAGGACAAGGGCGTACGCCGCGTCTCCCCGCACACCGTGCCCATGCTGATGCCCAACGGCCCGTCCGCCAACGTCGGTCTGTACGTGGGTGCCCGTGCCGGTGTGCACACCCCCGTCTCCGCCTGCGCGTCGGGCGCCGAGGCCATCGGCTACGCCATCGAGATGATCCGTACCGGCCGTGCCGACGTCGTGGTCGCCGGCGGTACCGAGGCGGCGATCCACCCGCTGCCCATCGCCGCGTTCGGCAACATGATGGCGATGTCCAAGAACAACGAGAACCCCGAGGCCGCGTCGCGTCCGTACGACACCGCCCGGGACGGCTTCGTCCTCGGTGAGGGCGCCGGCGTCGTGGTCCTGGAGTCCGCGGAGCACGCCGCCGCGCGCGGGGCCCGGGTCTACGCGGAGGCGGTCGGGCAGGGCATCTCCGCCGACGGCCACGACATCGTGCAGCCCGAGCCGGAGGGCCGGGGCATCGCCCACGCCCTGCAGAACCTGCTGGACCGCACCGACCTGGACCCGGCGGAGATCGTGCACGTCAACGCGCACGCCACGTCGACGCCGGCCGGTGACATCGCCGAGCTGAAGGCGCTGCGCAAGGTGTTCGGCGACCACGCCGACCACATGGCCGTCTCCGGTACGAAGTCCATGACCGGGCATCTGCTGGGCGGCGCCGGTGGTGTGGAGACCGTCGCGACGGTCCTCGCGCTGTACCACCGGGTGGCTCCGCCGACGATCAACGTCGACGACCTGGACCCGGAGGCCGAGGCCAACGCGGACGTGGTGCGCGGTGAGGCCCGCAAGCTGCCCGTGGAGGGCCGGATCGCCGCGCTGAACGACTCGTTCGGCTTCGGTGGCCACAACGTGGTGCTGGCGTTCAGGACGATCTGACACCCTCGTCAACGGCGAATGGCCCGGACTCTGCGAAGAGTTCGGGCCATTCGGCGTCAGTGGCCGCGTCTCGGCGTCTAGACGACCTGGTGGAGCCAGCGGACCGGGGCGCCCTCGCCCGCGTAGCGGAACGGTTCCAGCTCGTCGTCCCAGGGCTTGCCGAGGAGCCTGGCGATCTCCGCCTCCAGGTCCGTCTCGCCGTGCTGGGATCTCGTCAGGGCCGCGCGCAGGCGGTCCTCCGGGATGAGGATGTCGCCGTGGATGCCGGTGACGGCGTGGAAGATGCCCAGGTCGGGGGTGCAGCTGTAGCGCTCGCCCTCGGCGGTGGGGCAGGGCTCGGCGGTGACCTCGAAGCGGAGCAGGTGCCAGCCGCGCAGCGCGGAGGCGAGTTGGGAGGCGGTGCCGGCCCGGCCCTGCCAGGAGAACTCCGAGCGCCAGGTGCCCGGCGCGGCCGGCTGGCGGATCCAGTCGAGGTTCACCCGGGTGCCCAGGACGCCCGCGACGGCCCACTCGACGTGCGGGCACAGCGCGCGCGGCGCGGAGTGCACGTACAGAACTCCACGTGTCGTCACCGGGGCCTCCACAGAGCGGGACGTCTTGCAGTTTGACGGAACGGCGGTGGCGGAGCGGCCACGGGCCGAGGCTACCGTGCGCCGGGGCGGGGAGTGTGACGTACCGTCGGAGCCGGCGCCGGGAAGCGGCGCGGTTTCACCCGGCGGGACGCGTGTCCGACCCTTCGGCTGGGCCGTTGGGGGGTGGGCCCCCGTAAGACTCCAGCCATCTGAGGGGACGTCCGGAATGGCTGGATCAGTTGCGTCGTCCGTCACATCCGCCACGGCCGCCCTCCGTGTCGGGAACCCCGGCGCGTTGTCATGGGTGGGAACTTGCATGGGGATGACCGAAGAGGGGACCAGGGGATGCGGAAGCGACGCCACCGTTCGAGGGCGGTGTCCGGTGCCGTGCTGGCGGCCGCGCTGCTGGCGGTGACCGGCTGCGACGCCACCGGTGGCAGCTCCCCCGGCCCCGAGGGCACCGGCGCGAAGGCCCGGCCCTCCGCGTCGCCGACCCCCGCGTGGGACAGCACCCCTCGGTCGCTGGTGGCCGTCGGGGACTCCATCACCCGTGGCTTCGACGCGTGCAAGGTGCTGTCGGACTGCCCCGAGGTGTCCTGGGCGACCGGCAGCGACGCCTCGGTGGACAGTCTCGCCGTACGGCTGCTCGGCCGGACCGGAGCGGCCGAGCACAGCTGGAACTACGCGGTCACCGGGGCCCGCATGGCCGACCTGCCGAGCCAGGTGGCGCGGGCGGTGACCCGGAAGCCGGAGCTGGTCACGGTCATGATCGGCGCGAACGACGCGTGCCGGGCGACCGCCGACGAGATGACGCCGGTCGAGGACTTCCGCGCGGACTTCGAGGACGCGATGGCCACGCTGCGCGACAGCCTGCCGAAGGCGCAGGTGTTCGTGGCGAGCGTGCCCGATCTGAAGCGGCTGTGGTCCGAGGGCCGGACGAACCCGCTCGGCAAACAGGTCTGGAAGCTCGGCATCTGCCCGTCCATGCTGGCCGACCCCGATGTCCTCACCACGGCGGCGTCCGAGCGGCGGGAGGCCGTGCAGAACCGCGTGGAGGCGTACAACGGCGTGCTGCGGGAGGTGTGCGCCGACGACCGTTACTGCCGGTACGACGGGGACGCGGTCTTCGACTACCGCTTCGGACAGGCCCAGCTCAGCCAGTGGGACTGGTTCCACCCCAGTGTCGACGGCCAGGCACGGCTGGCGGAGATCGCCTACCGGATCGTCAGTGCGAAAGAGCGGTGACCTAGGGTTCCGCTCATGGGTGAACTTTTCGGCACACTTTCCGACGGCACGCCGGTGCACCGCTGGACGCTGGAGCGGGGCGGCATCCGGGTGCGGGTCCTGACGTACGGCGGTGTCGTGCAGTCCGTGGAGGTCCCGGACCGGGACGGGCGGGCGGCGGACGTGGTGCTGGGGTTCGCGGACCTCGACGGGTACCTGCGGAACCAGGGGCCCTTCTTCGGGGCGCTGATCGGGCGGTACGCCAACCGGATCGCCCGGGGACGGTTCGTGCTGGACGGCCGGGAGTACCGGCTGGCGCGCAACAACGAGCCGAACTCCCTGCACGGCGGCCCCCTCGGCTTCGACAAGCGCGTGTGGGACGCGGAGGCGGTCGCGGGCGGGGTGCGGCTGTCGCGGGTCAGCCCGGACGGGGAGGAGGGCTTCCCGGGGCGGCTGGAGGTGTCCGTCACGTACACACTGGAGGACGACGGCGACGGCGGTGGCGCGCTGCGGATCGCCTACGAGGCGGTGACCGACGCGCCGACCGTCGTGAACCTCACCAACCACTCGTACTGGAACCTGGCCGGCGCGGCCTCCGGGAACGCGGGCGGGCACGAGCTGCGGATCGACGCGGGCCGGGTGACGCCGGTGGACGCGGACCTGATACCGGCCGGTGAGCCGGCCGACGTGGCGGGGACGCGGTTCGACTTCCGGGCGGCCCGGACGGTGGGCGCCGGGTACGACCACAACTTCGTGCTGGACAAGGGGGTCACCGCGACGGCGGAGGCGGTGGCGGAGCTGTGCGATCCGGGGTCGGGGCGGGTGCTGACCGTGGCGACGACCGAGCCGGGGATGCAGCTCTACACGGCGGACCATCTTCAGGGGCCGTTCGGGCCCGGTAACGGGATCGCCCTGGAGACACAGCACTTCCCCGACTCGCCGAACCGGCCGCGGTTCCCGAGTACGGAACTGCGGCCGGGTGACGTCTACCGCTCGGAGACGGTCTACGGGTTCGGGGTGCGCGCGTAAGAGCTCCGGGTGACGCCTCGATCCTCGCGCCGACGCGGTGGTCCCCGATCGAGCGGGCCAGGCTGCGGTACCAGGGGCTGCGGGACCCGGGCGGCGTCGACATGCCGGGCGCGTTCCGCGACTTCCTGACCCTGCTCGGGGAGACCGGGGAGAACGGGGAGCACAGGGCGGGCGGGGAGGAGCGGAGGGCCGAGAACCGGTCGGCCCGTACGGCACGCGGCATGGCGTGCGTCCCTTCCGTCACGCGATACTGCCGCGGTCCGGGCCACACCCCCCCGCGGCGCGCTCGCGCCGCAGCTACGGAAGGACGCGAACTCCCTTGCATTCCACAGGACTTCTTTCGACGGGACTCGGTTTCAGGTCGGGGCGGCGCGGCAGGGCCGGTGCGCGGGGAGCGGTGGGGCTGGTGGCCCTGCTCGCGGGGCTCGGCCTTCCCGGCTCCGCCTCGGCCTCGGCTCCCGACCCGGTTCCGGCGGCGCTCACCGTCGAGGAGCAGCGGCTCAACCGCGCGGTGCCCCAGGAGATTCTGCGGCGGTCCGGATTCGACGGTGTGGCAGCCGAGCTGGAGAGGGACCTGGCGGGGGCACGGTCGTACGCGCAGGCCGAGCGGATCGTCGTACGGCACGGGTCGCGGCTGTGGACACGGGCGGTGGACCGGGCGCAGGGGCGGGGGCCGGCGGGCGGCGACCTCAGCCGGGACGACGACCGGCCGCTGTACTGGGCCCGGTTGGGGATGACACGGGAAGTGCGGGAGTGGGCACCGGCGTTCGGGCTGAGCGAGGCCCGACGGGCCTCGCTGCTGGGGCGGCTGGAGCAGGCATCGCGGGGCCAGGACGCGATCAGTTATCCCCGCTCCCCGGACGGGAAGGCGCCGAAGCGGATCCTCGTCACCGGGTTCGATCCGTTCACGCTGGACCGGGACATCCGGATCTCCAACCCCTCCGGGGCGACGGCTCTCGCGCTCGACGGCACGGTGATCCGGACCGCCGACGGCCCGGCGCGCATCGAGACCGCCGTCTTCCCCGTCCGTTGGCAGGACTTCGCCGAGGGGACGGTGGAGCGCGCCCTGCGGCGGCAGTTGCCCCGGGTGGACCTCTTCGCCACCGTCAGCCAGGGCCGGGTCGGGCGTTTCGACGTCGAGCGGACCAACGGGGCCTGGCGGGGCGGCTTCCCGGACAACGACAACGTCGCGCGCACCGGGACCATCCCGGTGACAGACCCCGCCACCCAGCCGCAGTGGACGTCGACGACCCTGCCGTACGCGGACATCGTCGCCGCGAGCACGGGGCGTTTCCCGGTGTACGACAACACGAGCGTGACGGAGATACCGGCGGGCGGCACGACGGCGGTCGTACGGCCGCAGGGGCCGACCGCGGGCTCGACCGCCAGGGCCGGGGGCGGCGGTGACTACCTCTCCAACGAGATCGCCTACCGGGCGACGCTGCTGCGGGACCGGTTGGGCCTGCGCGACTCGCTGCCGGGCGGGCATGTGCACACGCCGGTGCTGCAGTTCGGGACGGGGAACACCGATCCGGCGACCGGGGCGGTCACCGACCCCGTGTTCGTGCGGAACCGGCTGGACATCATCGCGCAGGTACGGGCCATCGTGGGGGTGGCCGCGGACGCGTCGTGAACCGCGCCGGCGGTCACCGCGCCCGGGGCTTGGTCCAGGGGTCCGCCGACCGGGGCCGGGGCGCCTGGCCGCCGCCGGGGCCGCCGGCGCTCCGGCCGTCGTTGTCGTCGTGGTCGCCGTCGCCGTCGGTCGTCTCCTCGCCCAGGAGGTCGCGGGCCATCAGGGTCGCGCCCGCGACCGCGCCCGGCATGAGGAAGACGGCGACGAACGGGACGAGGAAGGCGAGGGCGAGCGGGGTGCCGAAGCCCCAGACCAGGGTCCTGCGGGAGCGGAGCAGCCGGAGGCGGTCGCGGACCTCGACACGGCGGCGCTGGAGGGCGACGGCCGTCAGCTCCTCGGTGAGGAAGAAGCCGGTCACGAACACACCGATGACGGGGACGACCGTCTGCCCGATGAACGGGACGAAGCCCAGGGCGAAGAGCAGGACGCCCCACAGGGCCGCCCTGACGACGATGCGGAGGCTGTCCCGGGCCGAGATCCACAGTTCCCGCCAGAACGGCAGGCCGGACTCCGGCGCGGTGCCGTCGGGCGAGACGTCCCGGTCGACCTTCTCGGAGAGGTTCTCGTAGAAGGGCTGGCCGATGAGGAGGGTCATGGCCGTGAACGTCACGACGGAGAGGAGGAGCGCGAGCGCGAGCAGGACGGCGGTGAGGAGGCCGCGGAAGAGGCCGGACCAGGGGCTGGACCAGTCGTCGGCGAACGGGGTGGCCCAGGCGACGAAGTCCGGGCCCCACACGGCAAGTGCGGTGAGGGCGGCCAGGTAGAGGACCAGGGTGATCAGGCCGGGGATCAGTCCGAAGCCGTACTGCCTGCCGTGCCGGGCCACCCACTTCTGGCCCTGGACGAGATACTGGAAACCCACCCCTAGATCGCGCATGGGGGCACTTTATCCATGGGGTGGGCGGGGTCGGCCAGGGGGCTGCGGCCCTTCAGGGTCCGAAGGGGCTCTTCGCCGCGAAGGGACCCTCCTCCGCGAAGGCACGGGCGGCGAAGCGGTGGGCGATGAGCTCCTGGGTGCGGGCGTCCGGGTGGAGGTCGTCGGGCAGGGGGTGGGCCTCGGTGTCGGTCTCGCCGTAGAGGTCCCGGCCGTCCAGGTGGTGGAGGTGCGGGTCGCTCTTCGCCCGGTCGGCGACCAGGCGGGCGAGTTCGGCCCGGATCACCTGGAGGTTCAGCTTGCCCAGGGGCACTTCCCCGGGGTCGCCCAAGGCGCGGAAGCGTAGGTGGCCCTCGCCGATGCCGGTGAAGTCGGGGGCGCAGGGGCCGGGGGTCGTCTCGTGGATGGGGCACAGGATGGGCGAGACGACGAGGAGGGGCGTCGTGGGGTGGCCGTCGCGGATGGTGTCGAGGAAGCCGTGGACGGCGGGGGCGAAGGCCCGCAGGCGCATGAGGTCGTGGTTGACGATGTTGATGCCGATCTTGAGGCTGATCAGGTCGGCGGGGGTGTCACGGATGGTGCGGGCGGTGAACGGGTCCAGCAGGGCGCCGCCGCTGAAGCCCAGGTTGAGGAGTTCGACATCGCCGAGGGCGGCGGCGAGCGCGGGCCAGATGCCGGTGGGGCCGGTGGCGTCGGAGCCGTGGCTGATCGAGCTGCCGTGGTGCAGCCAGGTCCGGCGGCCGGGGTCCGGGGCGGGTTCCACGGGGGCGTCGGTGCGCAGCGCGACGAGTTCGGTGGTCTCGTTGTGCGGGAGCCAGATCTCGACGGTCTTGTCGGTGTCGGGGAGGTCCGTGAAGCGGACGGTGCCCGGGGCGCCCGGTTCGCTCTCGGTGGTGCCGGCCGTCATGTCGATGGTGAACGTGTGGCCCGAGGTGACGCTCCCCCGGTCCGTCAGGACACCGTCGACCAGCAGCTCGTAGACGCCGTCCGGGCGGGGCGGGGCCCCGACGTAGTTCCGTTTGGTGGGCAGGGTGTCGAGCTCGACGGTGGTCGCGCGGGTGCGGAACGCCAGGCGCACACCGGAGGGCTGGGCCTCCGCCATGGCCAGTTGGGGGTCGGCGCACTGGGCGCGGGCTTGGGCGGGGAGCCGGTGCGGGAGCACGCCGTGCTCGGTGCGCTCCAGGTCGAGGGCGCCGCGCAGGAGATCGGCCGTGAGGGGGGTGCTGATCCAGTGGTCGTCGGGGTGCATGCCTCACCTGGGGTCGAGGGGCGGAACCTGGGGGTCAAGGGGCGGAGGGCGCGGGCCAGTTGCGCAGCAGGGCGTCGAGGGCGTCCAGCAGCCGGGTCCAGGTCTCCTCGGAGTCGGGCAGGCTGTGGCTGAACCCGCCGCTGAGTTCGAGGCTGACGTAGCCGTGGAAGAAGCTGCCGAGCAGCCGGACGGCGTGGGTCTGGTCCGGTTCCTCCAGGTCGTAGCCGCGCAGGATGGCCCGGGTCATCCGGGCGTGCCGGACGCCCGCGCTCGCGGCGGCCGTCTCGGGGTCGAGCCGCATCCGGGCGGCGGCGGCGCGACCGGGGTGTTCTCGGGCGTAGTCGCGGTACACGTTCGCCATGGCGGCCAGCGCGTCCTTCCCGGCCCGTCCGGCGAGCGCGGCGGCGCCCCGGTCGGCGAGTTCCTCCAGGGCGAGCAGGGCGATACGGGTCCGCAGGTCATGGGAGTTGCGCACGTGCGAGTACAGGCTGGCCACCTTGACGTCGAACCGCCGGGCCAGCGCCGAGACGGTCACCTCGTCGAAGCCGACCTCGTCGGCCAGCTCCGCGCCCGCCCGGACGAGGCGTTCCGGGGTGAGCCCCACGCGCGCCATGTCCTTCCTTCCGTTCACTGTGATCGATTATGGATTTGCCTAAAGGTATTAGGCAAGCAGGCATGACCCCTAGGCGGGGTCTCCGGATGGGGCTTCCAGCAGGCCGCGGAGGAGGTCGGTGACGGCGCCGGCATGGTCGTTGAGGAAGAAGTGACCGCCCTCGAACACCTGGGTGCGGAAGTCCCCGGAGGTCTGCTCGCCCCAGGCCCGGACCTCCTCCACGGTGGCCGCCGGGTCCCGGTCGCCGACCAGGGCGATCACGGGGCAGGTCAGGGGGCGGCCGGGGGTGTCCTCGTAGGAGGCGAGGGCCCGGTAGTCGCCGCGGAGCGCCGGGAGGACCAGTTCCAGTAGTTCGGCGTCGTCGAGGACCATGGCGTCCGTGCCGCCCAACGCCTTGATCCTCCGGACCAGTTCGGCGTCTGTCGTGGGCCAGTCGCGGTCGCGGCCGCGGGCTGCGGACGGTCCCCGGCGGGCCGACACGACGAGCAGGCTCGGCTCGCCGCCGGGCCGCCGGGCGAGCCGTACGGCCACCTCATAGGCCAGGGAGGCCCCCATGCTGTGCCCGAGCAGCGCCCGGGGCCGGTCGCCGGGCGGGCCCAGCGCCTCGGCGATCAGGTCGGCCAGCAGGTGCAGATCCTCGACGGGGGCCTCGCGCAGCCGGTCGAGCCGTCCGGGGTACTGCACGGCCACCACGTCCACGGCCGGGGCGAGGGCGACGGCCAGGGGCCGCCAGTAGGCGGCGGAGCCACCCGCGTGCGGGAAACAGACCAGTTCGCACCGCGCGCCGGTGACAGCGCCGGGGCCGGAGCCCGTGCCCTTTGCGGTGACCGTGACGTTTGCGGCGACCGCGCCCTTGCCGGTGACCGTGCCCGGGCCGGTCGGTGCGTTTCCCGCCTGCGGGAAACGGCGGAGCCAGAGGTCTTCCGGGCGGCTCACCACGGCCCGTGCTCCGTCCGCCCGGCCAACGACCGTGTCACGGCGTCCACTTCGCGGTGCGTCCGCGTCTCACCAGACATCCAGGTACCTCTCGAACGGTTTCGTGCGTCGTGCGGCACCCGCATCGTCGCATCCCCGTCCCGCACCCCTAACACGCCCACGCCACCCGCCTGTTGGAGACGTCCGTGACGTGGGGGCCCTCTTGTTGCGCGCGAGTCGAACAGGTAGACCACCTGTGGTCGCCACCCGCTCACCGGCCGTCAAGGATCCCCCACTCCAGGAGGTAGTGTGCGTCCACCCCGACCCGGTCCGAGATCCACGCTGTCCAGTGCCGCCGCCGTCGCCGTCACCGCCGGCGCGCTGCTCATCGCCCCGCATCCCGCGGGCGCCGACCCCCGGCCGACCGTGCGGGAGGGCGCCCCGCTCCCGAGGGGCGCGGCCGACGCCCCCGCGAGCGCGGCCCGACGGGCCCTCACCGCACCCGAGACCGACCTGGCCGACGACGCGGGCAGCGCCGTCCGCGGCTACCCCCGCGAGCAGGTCCTCGCCCCGGACCCGGAGAACCCCGCCGACAAATCCATCAAGCTGGGCCTCACCCCGTACCACGCCATCGCCCCCAAGCTGAACGCCCTGCAGGCGCTCGGCGACCGGGTGAGCGTGGAGATCGCGGGGCGCTCGGCCGGCGGCCACCGCCTCTACCTGGTCACCGTGACCGCCCCGGAGACCGCCCGGCAGGCCCGCGCCCAGGCCAGGATGCGGGAACTCATCGAGAACGCCCCGCGGTCGGCGGCGAAGGACCGGACGCTCAAGAGGACGTACAAGACGCCCGTCTTCTTCAACAGCAACATCCACGGCAACGAGTGGGAGGGCACCGACGCGGCGCTGCGGCTCATCGAGCGGCTCGCGACGGCGAAGGACACGCGGACGAAGGACCTGCTGGCCCACAGCAGGCTGTACTTCAACATCACGGCGAACCCGGACGGCCGGATCGCCGGCACCCGGACCAACGCGAGCGGCTTCGACATGAACCGCGACTTCGTGACCGCCTCGCAGCCCGAGGTGCGCGCGATGCGCCGCATCCAGATCGACAAGCAGCCGGCCGTCATGCTCGACCTGCACGGCTACGTCAACGGCACCCTCATCGAGCCGACCACTCCCCCGCACGGCGAGAACTACGAGTACGACCTCTTCCTGAAGAACACCTACGCCAACGCCCTGCGCATGGAGGCCGCCGTCAACGGCCTCGGCTACACCCACGACAAGGACGGCGTGGACCCCGCCCAGATCCCCTTCCGCGACGCGGAGGAGGGCTGGGACGACTGGCCGCCGGTCTTCACCCCGCAGTACGCGGCCTTCCACGGGACGGTCGCCGCGCACACCGTGGAGATCCCGCTCCAGGTCAACAACGCGGCGTACGAGTCGCTGCCGGTCGCCGAGCTGCGCCGCCGGTCCGCGATCAACGTGGACGTGGCGGGCGCGGCCATGGAGGCCACCCTCGGCTTCGTGCGGGAGAAGCGGTCCTCGCTCCTCGCCGACCAGATCGAGGTGTTCCGCCGCGGTGCCGCGGGCGCCGCCCAGGTGCCGGTCTCCGCGCAGACCGTCCCCGGTGTGCCCGGCATCGGCCCGGAGGACGTGTACACGGCCGACTTCCCCCGCGCGTACGTCGTTCCGGCGGGTCGCACCCAGCGCTCCGCGACGGCCGCCGCGCGCCTCGTCGACCATCTGATCGCCAACGACATACGCGTCACCCGTGCCAGGGCCGGCTTCCGGCTCGGCGGACGGACGTACCCGAAGGGGTCCTACGTCGTCGACATGCGCCAGGCCAAGCGCGGTCTCGCGAACGCGCTGCTGGCGGACGGGCGGGACATCAGCGACAAGGTGTCGGTGATGTACGACATCTCCGGCTGGAGTCTCGGCAGGCTGTGGGGCGCGACCGTCGTGGCGGCGGAGAGCGGCCGGGTGTCGGCGCTGCCCGTGCGCCCGGTGCGGTCCGCGGCCCCCGTCGGCCGGGTGGCCCCGCGCGGGACGCTCCGTCTGCGTCTCGACTCCCCGCAGGAAATCGCCGCCCTCAACTCCCTGCTGAGGGACGGCGTGCGGGTGCGGCAGGCGGCCGACGGCAGTGCCCTCGTGCCGTCCTCGGCCCGCCGGAAGGCAACGGCGCTCGCCCGGTCGTACGACGTGGTGTTCGAGGCGACCAGGGCGACCGGCGGCACTCCGCTCCGCCCGGTCCGGGTGGCCGCGGCCGTCTCAGCGGGCGAGCTGTTCGCGCTGCGGGAGATGGGCTTCGACGTGGTCCCGGTGTCGACGGCGGTCCTCAACGCCGGCTTCGACTGGTCGCGGGCCGATGTGCTGTTCGTGTCGTCGGGCCTCTCCTACGGCGGGCTGAACGCGTCCGCGCGCACCGCGCTGACCGGGTTCCTCACCCGCCACGGCCTCGTCGGCGGCGGCACGGCCGGTGCCGCGCTGAGCGAGGCCACCGGGCTGCTGGAGGTCACGGCCGTCGAGGGCAACGGGGACGCCAACGGTGTGGTGCGCGTGGACAACGCGGGCGGACCGGTGACGGGCGGCGCGCCCGGCCACACCTTCGTCTACACGCCCGTATGGTTCACGGGCCTCGGCCCCGACGTCACCGTCGAGCAGTCGTACGCCGGCGGCGACCCGCTGGTGTCCGGGCACTGGCGGCCGCAGGGCGACGGGGCCGGCGGGCCGGCAGCGGCGGCGGGGCAGGCGTCCGTGATCCGCGGCCCGCACGCGGTCCTCTTCGGCACCGAGCCGCTCTTCCGCGCCCACCCGAAGGGGGAATTCGCGCAGGTGGGGCGGGCGTTGCTGACGGTGTCCTGACCGGGAGCGCCGCACCACGACGGAGTCCGCACCCCACGTCCAGGGGTGCGGACTCCGTCGTGTGCAACGAACGCGACCGGGGCGCGTCACGGGGCCCGCTCCCGGTTTCGGGACTCGCCGTGCTCGCGGAGTTCCCGCGGTGTACAGCCTTCACCCGCGGTGGTCCGTCTCCCGTTGCGTCACACACGTTCCGCACAGGAGGCACAGTGCCCCGCCGCACTCTCACCGCCGCTATCGCCGTCACCGCGCTCGCGGCCCCCTTCGCGCTCTTCGCCACCTCCAGTACGGCGTCGGCCGCGCCCGTGCCGCCTCGCACGCCGATGACCGACTTCAACCACGACGGACACCCCGACCTCGCGGTCGCGGCGCCCTTCGGCACCGTCGACGGTGTGGAGAAGGCGGGTTACGTCTCGGTCGTGTACGGCACGGCCTCCGGGCCCGGAACGGCTCGCCACCAGATGATCAGCCGGGCCACTCCCGGCGTCCCCGGCGACCTCCAGGGCACCTTCGCCTTCGGTGTCCAGACGCTCCCCGGTGACCTCGACGGCGACTCGTACACCGACCTGCTCGTGACGAGCGGCGGCGACGGCGGCGAGCCGACCGTGCTCTGGGGCTCCAAGGACGGCCTCACCGGCCAGAACACCGTTCTGCCGTACCAGTACTCCGAGTTCGCCCTCGGTGACTTCAACGGCGACGGCGAGCGCGACCTCGTCGTGAACTCCGACCCGAGCGACGACCCGGACGTCTCCGGGATGACGATCCACTACGGCCCGTTCACCCGCGACGGCAGGACGCGCACCCAGGACAGCATCACCACGGATGACGGTCCCTCCGGTCTGCGCTCCTTCGTCACCGGTGACCTCACGGGCGACGGTGTCGACGACATCGTCACCACGCACGGCTTCGAGGAGATGCAGCACGAGGCCCGCTTCTGGAAGGGGTCGAGGACCGGCGTCGGCCACACCTCCAAGGCCCTCGGCACGGCGTACAGCGGCACCGTCGGCGATGTCGACGGCGACGGCTACGGCGACCTGATCACCCGCGACATCGGCTCCGTCACCGAGGTCATCGACTCCGCCCCGGGGAGCATCACCATCCAGTACGGCGGCTCCACCGGGCCGAGCGACACGCGCAAGAAGGTCATCACCCAGGCCACCGCGGGGGTGCCCGGGGCGAGTGAGGCGGACGACGCCTTCGGCGCGTCCCTCAGCGCCGGTGACGTGAACGGCGACGGCAAGGCGGAGGTCGCGGTCGGCGTTCCCGGCGAGAGCCTCGGCGCCTCCACCGGGACCGGCGCGGTGATCCTGCTCAAGGGCGCGTCCAAGGCCGCCGGCGGCATGACCGGCAAGGGCGCGATCGCCTACAACCAGTCCACCGCCGGCGTGCCGGGCGTCTCCGAGTCGGGCGACGACTTCGGCCGCCGGGTGAGCCTCTCCGACCTGAACAAGGACGGCAGGGCGGACCTGACCGCGACGGCCCCCGGCGAGGACGGTGCCTTCGCCGACTCGGGCGCCCTGTGGAACCTCTACGGCTCCGCGAGCGGCCTGACCACGACGGGCGCCGGCACGCTCAGCCCCGTGAAACTCGGCGCCCCCGAGAAGGACGCCGAGTTCGGCCACACGCTCGGCGGCTGACCGGTCGTCCGGCGCCAGGGCGAGACAGACCGCTGTCCTGCCCGGCTCGTCCGTGCGGAGCGGAACGGAGCGTCGGTGGGATCGCGACGCCGAGATCAGAGCTTGACGATCATCTTGCCCGTGTTGTCGCCCCGCAGGACGCCCAGGAACGCCTCCAGGTTGTTCTCGATGCCCTCGACGACGGTCTCGCGGTACTTGAGGGCGCCCGAGGCGACCCAGGGGCCGACCTCCTGGACGAACTGCGGCTGGAGGTCGTAGTGGTCGCCGACGAGGAAGCCCTGGATGCGGCCGCGGGTCTGGATGAGGCGGGCGAGGTTCTTCGGGCCGGGGGCGGGCTCGGTGTTGTTGTAGACGGAGATCATGCCGCAGACGGCGATCCGGCCGTCGCGGTTGAGCTGCCCGATGGCGGCCTCCAGGTGGTCGCCGCCCACGTTGTCGAAGTACACGTCGACCCCGTCGGGCGCGGCCTCGCGCAGCTGCTCGGCGACGGGGCCGCTCTTGTAGTTGAAGGCCGCGTCGAAGCCGTACTCCTCGACGAGGAGCTTGACCTTCTCGTCGGAGCCGGCCGAGCCGATGACGCGGGAGGCGCCCTTGAGCTTGGCGATCTGGCCGACCTGGCTGCCGACGGCACCGGCGGCGCCGGAGACGAAGACGGAGTCGCCCTCCTTGAAGGAGGCGGTGCGCAGGAGGCCGGCGTAGGCGGTGAGGCCGGTCATGCCGAGGACACCGAGATAGGTGGACAGGGGCGCGGCGTCGGCGTCGACCTTGACGGCCTGCTTGGCGTCGAAGGTGGCGTACTCGCGCCAGCCGCCGAAGTGCAGCACGTGGTCGCCGACGGCGATGCCGTCCGCGGCGGAGGCGACGACCTCGCCGACGGCGCCGCCCTGCATGGCCTTGCCCAGCTCGAAGGGGGCGACGTACGACTTGGCGGCGCTCATGCGGCCGCGCATGTACGGGTCCACGGAGAGGAACTTGTTCCTCACCAGGACCTCACCGGCGGCGGGCTGCCGGATCTCCGCCTCGACCAGGGCGAAGTCCTCGGACTTCGGCCAGCCGACGGGGCGGCTGAGCAGGTGCCATTCGCGGCTGGTGGCGGGGAGGGCGGAGGTGTCGGACATGGGGGGCCTTCCTACGGGTGTGTGCTCGTACGGTTCGTTCGTCGTACACGCCGTGTACATACCGTGCGGTTACTTCAGTACCTGAAACAACCATGCTCCTGAATATTTCATGCTGTCAAGTAAAGGGGTAACCTGGAGAGCATGGCCACACAGAGGACGACCCCGCGCGCCGACCCGCTGACCCTCGAGGTCGTCGAACTCATCGGCACCGTCGTGGCCCGCTACCACGCGGAGTACGAGGACGCCGCCGCCGAGCACGCCCTCACCGGAGCGCAGGCCCGCCTCCTCGGCCTCCTTTCCCTCGAACCGCTCCCCATGCGTCAGCTCGCCCACAAGCTGCGCTGCGAGCCGTCGAACGTGACGGGCATAGTCGACCGGCTGGAGGCGCGGGGTCTGGTCGAGCGGCGCCCCGACCCCAAGGACCGCCGGGTGAAGCTGGCCGCGGCGACGGCGGAGGGCCGCCAGGTCGCCCGCGGTCTGCGCGAGTCCCTGCACTTCGCCCGCGAGCCCCTGTCGGCCCTGTCCACCGAGGAGCGGGAGTCCCTGCGGGACCTGCTGCGCCGCATGCTGGAGGCGTGACAGGCCCATGGACGCACGAAGCGGTCCGGCACACGGGAGCGTGTGCCGGACCGCTTCGTCTTGCGTGCGCCTGACCTGTGGTCAGGTCTTCTTGCGTGCCGTCATCGCGCGCTGGATCAGGATGAACGCGCACAGCAGGACACCCGTGGCGATCTTCGTCCACCAGGAGCTGAGGGTGCCCTCGAACTGAATGATGCTCTTGATGAGGCCCAGCACGAGGACGCCGAACAGCGTGCCGATGACGTAGCCGGATCCGCCGGTCAGCAGGATTCCGCCGATGACGGTCGCGGCGATCGCGTCGAGTTCCATACCGATGGCGTGCAGCGGGTCACCGGACTGGATGTACAGCATGAACAGCAGGCCGGCCAGGGCCGAGCAGAAGCCGCTCACCGTGTACACGGCGATCTTGGTGCGGCCCTTCGGGAGACCCATCAGCATGGCCGACTGCTCGTTGCCGCCGATGGCGTACACGCGGCGTCCGAAGGTCGTGTAGTGCAGCACGTAGAACGCGACGCCGATGATCACCAGGGCCGCGATCGCGCCGATCGACAGCTCCCCCAGGCCGAGCGACACCCGCGTCTGGGCCAGGGTGCTCACCGAGGCGTCGCTGATCGAGATCGCCTCCTCGGTGATGACCAGGCACAGTCCGCGGAAGAGGAAGAGCCCGGCGAGGGTCACGATGAAGGGCTGGATCTCGAAGTTCTCGATCACGTAGCCCATCAGGAAGCCGCCGAACGCTCCGACGCCCAGGGCCAGGAGGACGGCGAGCACCAGCGGCACCCCCTGGCGCTCCACCATCCAGGCCGTGAACATCGTCGTGAAGGCGATGACGGAGCCCACGGACAGGTCGATGCCGCCGGACAGGATGACGAAGGTCGCGCCGACGGCGGCCACCAGCAGATAGCCGTTGTCGATGAACAGGTTCAGGAAGACCTGCGGTTCGCCGAAGCCGTAGTTCTGGTAGCGGCTCAGGCCCGCGATGTACATCGCGAGGAACAGCGTGGCGGTCACCAGGACCGGCAGCCGGCGGTCGCCCAGCAGCGTGGCGAGCTTGGACGGCGGCGTCGTACGGCTGTCCGGCGCCGTCGGGGTCTGGGTGGTCGCGCTCATCACGACACCTCCATCTTGGGGGCGGCCTCGGCGGTCGTGACGGTCTTCGCCGGCCCGGCGGCGGCACTGCCGCCGCTCGCCGCACCGGACTTGGGCCCGAACTTGGCGCCGAAGACCTTCGCGCGGAACTTCGGGGACTGGAGCAGGCAGACGATGATGACGACCACGGCCTTGAAGACCAGGTTCATCTGGGCCGGGACGCCGATCGTGTAGATCGTGGTCGTCAGGGTCTGGATGATCAGCGCGCCGATCACCGTTCCGCCGATGGAGAACCGGCCACCCAGCAGCGACGTGCCGCCGATGACGACCGCGAGGATGGCGTCCAGCTCGATCCACAGACCGGCGTTGTTGCCGTCCGCGGCCGAGGTGTTGGAGCTGATCATCAGACCGGCGATGCCCGCGCACAGGGCGCAGAACATGTACACCATGATCTTGATGCGCATGGACCTGATGCCGACCAGGCGGCTGGCCTCGGCGTTGCCGCCGACCGACTCGACGAGCAGGCCGAGCGCCGTACGGCGGGTCAGGGCGACGGTGACGGCCACGACGGCGGCGACGATGAAGATGGAGAAGGGCAGGGTCAGCCAGTAGCCGCCGCCGATGAGCTTGTACGGCTCGCTGTTGATGGTGATGATCTGGCCGTCGGTGATCAGCTGGGCGACACCGCGTCCGGCGACCATGATGATCAGCGTGGCGATGATGGGCTGGATGCCCATACGGGCGACCAGGAAGCCGTTCCACAGACCGCAGACCACCGCCGCGACGAGGCCGACGCCCATGGCCAGGAACACCGCCGACAGCGCGTTCTGGTCTGCTTGGTCGCTGATGTAAGAGCAGGTCAGGGCGCCGGTGATGGCGACGACCGCGCCCACGGAGAGGTCGATGCCGCCGGTGGCGATCACCAGGGTCATACCGACCGCCACCAGGATCAGTGGCGAGCCGAACAGCACGATCGAGACGAGGCTGCCGTAGAGGTGGCCTTCCGTCATCTTGATCGAGAAGAAGTCGGGGGTGAAGGGGACGTTGACGAGCAGCAGGGCCACCAGGAAAGCGACCGGCCAGAACAGCTGGTGCTGCGTCAGCGCCCGCCAGCGGGGCGTCGTGGCTGCGGATGGGGTGCTCACTGGTGTTCTCCGCTCGCGATGGTCTCCAGGATCTTGCTGGTGGTGATCTCCGGCCCGTTGGTCAGGCGCGCCACCAGCTTGCGGTCGCGCAGCACGCCGATGGTGTGGCTGAGGCGGAGGACCTCTTCCAGCTCGGCCGCGATGTAGAGCACGGACATGCCGTCCTCGGAGAGGGACACCACGAGCTTCTGGATCTCCGCCTTGGCACCGATGTCGATGCCGCGCGTGGGCTCGTCGAGGATCAGCAGCCTGGGCTGGGTGATCAGCCAGCGGGCCAGCAGCACCTTCTGCTGGTTGCCGCCGCTGAGCAGGCCGACGCGGGCCTCCGGGTTGGCGGGGCGGATGTCGAGGGCCTTGATGTACTTGGCCACGAGTTCGTCGCGCTGGGCGGCCGGGATGGGCCGGGTCCAGCCGCGGGCCGCCTGGAGGGCGAGGATGATGTTCTCCCGCACCGTCAGGTCCGGTACCAGGCCCTCGGCCTTGCGGTTCTCCGAGCAGAACGCGACCCCGGCGCCGATGGCGTCGTTGGGGGCGTTCATCGGGACCTGCTTGTCACCCACGGTGACCTTGCCGCTGTCGGGCTGGTCGGCGCCGAACAGCAGCCGGGCCAGTTCGGTGCGGCCGGAGCCGAGCAGTCCGGCGAGGCCGACGACCTCGCCCTTCTTGATCTCCAGGTCGAACGGGGCGATACCACCGGTGCGGCCGAGTCCCTCGGCGTGCAGCAGGGTCTCGCCGACATCCGCGCGCAGCTGGTGCTCGTGCAGCTCCTCCAGCTTGTCCAGCTCCTTGCCGATCATGAGCTGGATGAGTCCGACCTGGTCGAGGTCGCTCACCATGTGCTCGCCGACGAGGGTGCCGTTGCGCAGGATGGTCATGCGGTCGCAGATCTCGTAGATCTGGTCGAGGAAGTGGGAGACGAACAGGATCGCCACGCCCTCGTCCTTCAACCGCCGCATGAGGCGGAAGAGTTCGAGGACCTCGTCGCGGTCGAGGCTGGACGTGGGCTCGTCGAGGACGAGCACCTTGGTGCCCTGGCCCTCACCGTCGCCGCTGCTCACCGACCGTACGATCGCGACCAGTTGCTGCACCGCCAGGGGGTAGGCGGACAGCGGCGCGCTGACGTCGATGTCGAGGCCGAGCCGGTCGACCAGCTCCGCGGCCTCCTTGCGCATCCGCTTCCACTGGATGCGGCCGAAGCGGGTGGGCTCCCGGCCGATGAAGATGTTCTCCGCCACCGACAGGTTGGGGCAGAGGTTGACCTCCTGGTAGACCGTGTTGATCCCGCCCTGCTGCGCCTGGAGGGGGCTGGCGAACCGTACGGACTTCCCGTCGAGGGTGATCGTGCCGCCGTCCAGCGAGTAGACCCCGGTCAGGACTTTGATCAGGGTGGACTTGCCGGCGCCGTTCTCGCCCATCAGCGCGTGGATCTCACCGGGGAAGAGCCGGAAGTCGACGCCCGACAGAGCCCTTACCCCCGGAAACTCCTTGACTATGCCCGTCATCTCCAGGACGGGCCGTGGCTCTGCCATGGCAGCGCTCCTCTTGGATTTCAAATCAGGCCCGCAGGGAGCCCCGGGACCGAGGGGATCGGTCGGCCGGAGGCTCCCTGCCGGAAGGTGCGGGTCAGTACTTGCGGGTGGGGAGGGCTTCCTTGGCCTGGTCCTGCATGAAGTCGCTCTCCTTGGTCTTGATCCGGCGCTCGACCGAGCCGCCTTCGTGGACCGTCTTGACGATGTCCATCAGCTGGGGGCCGAGCAGCGGGTTGCACTCGACGATGGCGTTGATCTTGCCCTCGGACATCGCGACGAAGCCGTCCTTCACGCCGTCGACCGTGACGATCAGGATGTCCTTGCCGGGCTTCTTGCCGGCCGCCTCGATGGCCTGGATGGCACCGAGACCCATGTCGTCGTTGTGCGCGAACAGCACGTCGATGTCCGGGTTGGACTGCAGGAAGGCCGCCATGACCTGCTTGCCGCCGGCACGGGTGAAGTCGCCGGTCTGGCTGACGACGATCTCCCAGTCGTCCTTGTGCTCGGCGTCCATGACCTCCTTGAAGCCCTTGGCGCGCTCGATCGCGGGGTCGGAGGCGGGCGTGCCCTCGAGCTGCGCGATCTTCACCTTCCCCTTGTGTCCGGCCTTCTCCAGGACCTTCTCCAGCATCTTGGCCGCGCGCCGGCCCTCGTCCGTGAAGTCGGAGCCCACCAGGGTCACGAACAGGGACTCGTCCTTGGTCTTCACGCCGCGGTCGGTGAGGATGACCGGGATCTTCGCGGCCTTGGCCTCCTGGAGCACCGCGTCCCAGCCGGTGACCTTCGCCGGCGAGAAGGCGATGACGTCCACCTTCTGCGCGATGTAGCCGCGGATCGCGGAGATCTGGTTCTCCTGCTTCTGCTGCGCGTCGGAGAACTTCAGGTTGATGCCCGCCTCGGAGGCCGCCGACTTGATCGACTCGGTGTTGGCGGTGCGCCAGCCGCTCTCGGACCCGACCTGGGCGAAGCCGAGGGTGATCTTCTTGCCGCCGCCGGAGCCACCGGAACCACCGGAGCCGCTGGAGCCGCCGTCGTCCTTGGCGCAGGCCGCCAGGCCCGTCGCTGCCGCCACGCCGACCGCCGCGGTGAGGAAGTTCCTTCTGTTGAGCATGTGTCTTCTCCTTTGAAGAGCCGGTCCGGGTGGACCTGCTGGTACTGGGTGGACCGGCCACATGACGTCCAGCCTGTCGATCATCGTTCGAAATGTCGGCCGTACTGAGGGGTCCTGAGGGATGTTCAGTTCGAGGTGGGGGGCGCCGGGTCAGCTGGGGGCGGTCCCGGACGGTGAGGCGTACGGGTAGGTGCTGGCCCGTACGACGAGTTGGGGTTCGATGGCGATGCGGGTCGGACCCGCGGGAGCCCGGCCCTCGATCAGGTCCAGGAGCAAGGTGATGCTCCGTTGGCCCACCGCGGAGAAGTCCTGTCGGACCGTGGTGAGCGGCGGTGCGAAGAACTCCGACTCCGGGATGTCGTCGTAGCCGACCACCGCGACGTCCTGGGGAGTGCGTACCCCTGCTTCACGCAGGGCCCGCAACACACCCAGTGCCATCTGGTCGTTGGCCACGAAGACGGCGGTCAGACCGCGTCCCACCCAGCCGGCGAGTTCCTGGCCCGCACGGTAACCCGAGAGCGGGCTCCAGTCACCCCTCAGAGGCATCGGCGGTTCCACGCCGGCCTCTTCGAGGGTCTCCCGCCAGCCGGCGACCCGGTCCGCGGCCTCCTGCCAGTCCTCGGGTCCGGCGAGGTGCCAGACCGTGCGGTGGCCGGCGGCCAGCAGATGACCGGTGGCGAGCCGGGCACCGAGGTACTGGTCGACGTTGGCGCTGGGGACCGAGGAGGCGGACCCCGTGCCGACGGCCACCACCGGGAAGGGGTGGCGGAGTTCGGCGAGGGCCTCGACCGCCGACCGCTGCGGGGCGATGGCGATCACACCCTCCACCCCGCCGTCGCTGAGGTGGTCCAGAGCCTCGGAGAGCGTCTCCACAGTGAGCTTGCGCACACTGACCGTCGAGACCAGGTACCCCTCGGCCCGGGCCGCCTCCTCCAGCGCGAACAGGGTGCTGGCCGGTCCGTAGAGCGTGGTGTTGGAAGCCACCACGCCCAGGGTCCGGGTGCGCCGGGTGGCCAGCGCCCTCGCCGAGGAGTTGCGACGGTAGCCCATCTCCTCGATCGCGCGCTGCACCCTGGCTCGGGTCTCGTCCCGCACGTTGGGGTGGTCCCCCAGGACCCGGGAGACGGTCTGGTGGGACACCCCCGCGAGGCGGGCGACGTCCGCCATGGTGGGCGGCCGGAGCGGTGAGTGTGTCACGGCCGCACCTCCTTGGCGGTCGTCTGCCGATAAGACCTGTGCTGCGGGTAAGACCTGCGCTGCGGGCGGAGCGCTCCGCGTTGCCGGCTTCACGCCGGGGTTCCGGACGTTCCCAGGGCACCGGTGGGGAAAGGGGGTTGACGCACTGCTGGCACGACGCTCGTACCTCCTCGGGTGCCGTCGGGAACCGACTGGTGAATGCGGAGGTCATTGTGAGCGCTAACAATTCCCGCGGGTCAAGGGGGCTGCGGCAGGGAAGTCGTCACGGTTGAGTAACGCGGGGTCCCGTCGGGGCCGCCGGGGACCCCCTCCGGGGCGCACGTTACGTCCACGAAAAAGCCCCAGGTCCTGCGGTGTTGACATCCCCGGCCCCCCGTTTCCCGCCCCCTCGATCCGCGCCGCGGACCCTCGCTGTGGACGATCACCACGAAGGTGTTCGCGGCGCACATCGGCGCGACCACGAGGGCCGCGGGGGAGCGTCACCAGGTGCCTCCGAGGGCCGCCGAGAGGAACGCCATCCGGCACGCGCCGGGCACCCGTGGGCGGCCCCGGCGCCACCCGGTCACCCGGTACCGGCAACCCGGCAAGCCAGCAGCCCCGCCGTCGCGCCCCGCCCCGCAGGAATCCCCGCTCTCCGGGCAACGCACCGCAAGAAAACCCGTCTTCACCTACGGGCTCGCGAGAATCACCGCTCTCCGCATGCCGCCCCACAGGCAGCCCACGCCCCCACGGCCGCCCCCCGGTGAAGGCTTCCCGCCGCCCCCGGTGAAGGGTTCCTCGGGGTTACGAGCACCACCACAGGATGCGGGTGCAGGTTTCCGAGGGGGAGGGGGTTGGGGTGGGTTTGTCCGTGTCGGGGGGCGGGTTGGGAGTGTCGGGCTTCTCGGGGGCCGCCGTCTCGGCGGGGGGTGCCGCGCTCGGGCGGACCGAGGCGTTCGAGGCGGAACGGTCCTTGGGTCCGTCCTCGCCCTCGACCCCCTCGCCGTCCTCGGACTTCCCGGACTTCGAGGCGGAGGGCGAGGGGGACTCCTTCGGCGACTTTCCGTCCGCGCCGTTCGCGCCGTCCGCCCCCTCCGCCGCGTCGCCGCCGCCCTGGGCGCCGTCCGCCGAGTCGGCCGGCGACGGCGTGACCGCGTCGTCCACGGACGCCGCGTTGGGGAGCGACGGCGGCGCCTCCATGCCGAGTTCGGCGAGGCTCAGCCCGCCCGCGGCGAGCACCAGCCCGGCCCCCACCAGCACCACCCGCTTGCGCCGCCGGCGGTGCGCGGCCGCCCGCCGGTCCCGTCGGCCCGCGCGGTCGCCGCGCCCGCCGCCGGACCGGGAGCGGGCGGTCGCGCGGTCCTCGGCGTCCGCTTCGGCGTCGCCCTCGGACGTTTCGTCGCGTTCGTCCGCGGCGATGTCGTCCGGTTCGGGCGACATGTCCGCGTACGCCCGGCCCGATTCGGCCGGTGCGCCGCACCCGGGACAGGCCAGGGCGCCGTTGAGGTGCCGTTGGCACGGGTGGCAGTAGTCCATGACGCCGGAAGATTATTTGGCGCGCCGGTGACCTTGACAGACGCCCCTGTGAAGGTTCTGTAGGAACCTCGTGTACTGGCGGGTCAGGATGGCTTAATGCCTGATCATCGCCCACCTTCGGGACCTTCGCGACAGACCGTTGTGCGTTCGACCCATTGACACTCCGACCGGGTCGTCCTTACTGTCGCGCCAGCATTTCGAACGAGCTTCGAAATTTCGAACAGACCGATAAAGGACAGGGAGCACCGTGCGCATCACGGGAATCAGCACACACGTGGTCGGAACGCCGTGGCGGAACCTGACCTACGTCCAGGTGCACACCGACGAGGGGCTCACCGGAGTCGGCGAGACCCGCATGCTGGGCCACACCGACGCCCTGCTCGGCTACCTGCGTGAGGCAGAGGTCAACCACATTCTCGGGTCCGACCCGTTCGCTGTCGAGGATCTCGTCAAGCGAATGAAGTACGGCGACTACGGCCGGGCCGGCGAGATCGTGATGTCCGGCATCGCCGTCATCGAGATGGCCTGCTGGGACATCAAGGGCAAGGCCCTCGGCGTCCCGGTGTGGCAGCTGCTCGGCGGCAAGGTCACCGACAAGGTCAAGGCGTACGCCAACGGTTGGTACACCACGGAGCGCACGCCCGAGGCGTACCACAAGGCCGCGAAGGGAGTCATGGAGCGCGGCTACCGGGCGCTCAAGATCGACCCCTTCGGCACCGGCCACTTCGAGCTGGACCACGAGCAGAGCCTGTACGCCGTCTCGCTGATCGAGGCTGTCCGGGACGCCATCGGGCCGGACGCCGAGCTGATGCTGGAGATGCACGGCCGGTTCTCCCCGTCCACCGCGGTCCGACTGGCCAAGGAACTGGCCCCCTTCAAGCCCGCGTGGCTGGAGGAGCCGGTGCCGCCGGAGAACTTGAAGGCGCTGGAGAAGGTCGCCGCCAAGGTGGACATGCCGATCGCCACGGGCGAGCGCATCCACGACCGGATCGAGTTCCGGGAGCTCTTCGAGAGCCAGGCCGTCGACATCATCCAGCCGGACCTCGGCCACATCGGCGGCATCTGGGAGACCCGCAAGCTGGCCGCGACCGCCGAGACCCACTACATGCTGGTCGCGCCGCACAACGTGGGCGGCCCGGTGCTGACCGCCGCCTCGCTCCAGGTCGGCTTCACCGCGCCGAACTTCAAGATCCTGGAGCACTTCAACGACTTCGCGGACGCGGACATCAAGAAGGTCATCAAGGGCGCCCCGCAGGTCGACCCCGAGACGGGCTGCTTCCACCTCTCCAACGAACCGGGCCTGGGCGTCGAACTGGACGTGGACGCGGCGGCGGAGTTCCCGCAGCAGCAGGCCCGGTTCGACCTGTGGGCCGAGGGCTGGGAGCAGCGCAAGCCCAAGGGGACCCAGTGACCACCTCGCCCGACGCGGCCACCGCTGTCGTCATCGAGGCTCCGGGCGAGCACCGGCTCGTCCCGCACGAGCCCCGGCAGCCCGCGGCGGGCGAGGCACTGGTCCGTGTCCACGCCTCCGGGATCTGCGGCAGCGACCGCGAGGTGTACCAGGGCAACAGGCCCGAGGGGTACGTCCGTTACCCCCTCGTCCCGGGTCATGAGTGGTCCGGGACGGTGGTCTCCGTCGGCGACGGTGTGCCTTCGAGTCTCGTAGGCCGCAAGGTCGTCGGCGAGGGCTTCCGTAACTGCCAGGTGTGCGACCGCTGCCACTCGGGCGAGACCACGCTGTGTTCGGCGGGGTACGAGGAGACCGGCTTCACCCAGCCGGGCGCCATGGCCACCACGCTGACGCTCCCCGCCCGCTTGCTGCACGTTCTCCCGGACGACTGCGATCTGACGGCGGCTGCGCTGCTGGAGCCGGCGGCGTGCATCGCGGCGGCCGCGCTCAAGGCCAACGCGGTCCCCGGGGAGCGGGTGGCCGTCGTGGGCACCGGCACCCTCGGAATGTTCGCCATTCAGTTCTTGAAGGCGGCCTCGCCGGCGGAGCTGCTCGTCGTGGGCACCCGCCCGGACCGTGCGGAACTGGCCAGGCGGTTCGGCGCCTCGGACTTCCGCACGAAGAGCGAGGAGCTGCCCGGCGACTTCGACGTCGTCATCGAGACCGCCGGTTCCGCGGACGCGGCGGTCACCGCCGCCGCCCTGCTGCGGCGCGGCGGGCGGCTGGTCCTGACGGGCATCCCGGCCGCGGGCGCGGACGGACTCGACCCGACAGACCTCGTCGTACGGCAACTGGAGGTGCACACCGTGTTCGGGGCACCGCCGGACGCCTGGGCGCACACGGTGCGGGTCTTCGGAGCCGGGCTCCTCGATCCGCTGCCGCTCGTCACGCACGAACTGCCGCTGCGCGAGTTCCCGGAGGCCATCGAGTTGGTGGGGTCCGGCGACCCGAAGGTCGGAAAGGTCCTCCTGCGGCCGTGACACACCCCTGAGTCGTACGCCGGTACGGATGTACCTGACTACTCCGTACCGGCGTACCCCCAAGATCTCTGTGCGAAGAGCCGCGAACTCCGTCCGAAATATCGAACATGAAGGACAGCTTGTGACCGACACCAACGCTCCGGCGCCCCGCCGGCCCGGCGAGCAGGCGCTCGCCGCACTCGGCCTGGACGCACCCGCTCTCGACCCCGCCGACGCCTCCCCGCACTCCTTCCCGGGCGGCGGCCGCTGGCGCACCGAGGTGCCCTCCGTGGAGGGCCCGGAGGCACTCGGCGTGGTCCTCAAGGAGGCCTCGCGGCTCGACGTGCCGATCCACCGGATCAGCCAGGGCAGCGGTGTCTGGATGCTCACCGACGCCGAGATCACCGAGATGGTGGAGGCGACGGCCGAGCGGGACATCGAGCTCTGCCTGTTCACGGGCCCGCGTGGCACGTGGGACATCGGCGGCTCCACCCGTACCGACTCCAAGGGCGGCGGGCTGCGCGCCCGGGGCCACGACGCGGTCGCCGGCTGTGTCGAGGACGCCGTGCGCGCGACCGAGCTGGGCGTGAAGTGCCTGCTCGTCGCCGACGAGGGTGTGCTCTGGACGCTGCACCGCGCCCGTGAGGCGGGCATCCTGCCGGCCGACACCACCTTCAAGGTCTCGGCGCTCATCGGCCCGGTGAACCCGACCGCGTACGCCGTGTACGAGAACCTCGGCGGCGACTCGATCAATGTGCCGAGCGATCTGACGCTGGATCACCTCACCGAGATCCGACGGGTGTCGGCCGCTCCGATGGACATGTACATCGAGGCGCCCGACGACCTCGGCGGCTACGTGCGGATGTACGAGGTCGCCGAGCTGATCCGGCGCGGCGCGCCGATCTACCTGAAGTTCGGCCTGTCGAAGGCGCCCGGGATCTACCCCTACGGGCACCACATGCGCGACCTGACGCTGTCCACCGCCAAGGAGCGGGTGCGGCGCGGTCGGCTCGCTCTGGATCTTCTGGCGCGGCACGGGGCGGACGGCGACATGGCGCCGCTCGGCACGCGCCTGCCGGGAGACCTGAAGCGATTTAGTAATCCCGCATAACGAACTGGCTAACTGTCTTCACAGAAGAAGACGCAGTCACACACAATCCCCCACATCTTCTTCTGGCGTCCTCTCGGCTCCTCCCTCGCTCGCGAAAGCGCCGTCCTCATCGCCAGAACGTTCCAGGCACCGAAAAACATCAAGGATGATGATCATGCGCACTCGTCGAGCCGCTCTCGCCGCGATAGCCTCCGCCGCCTCCCTCGCCCTGACCCTGTCCGCCTGTGGCCAGAGCAGTGAGGGCGGCAGCAAGGAGGAGGGTGGCAGCACCAAGGGCGCCACCATCGGCATCGCGATGCCGACCAAGTCCTCCGAGCGCTGGATCGCCGACGGCAACAACGTCGTCGCCAACCTGGAGAAGATGGGCTACAAGACCAAGCTGGTCTACGGCGAGGACGACCCCGACCAGCAGGTCGGCCAGATCGAGAACCTGATCACCCAGGGTGTGAAGGCCCTCATCGTGGCCGCCATCGACAACAAGTCGATGAACAACGTGCTCCAGCAGGCCAAGGACGCGAACATCCCGGTCATCTCCTACGACCGCCTGATCCTCGGCACGCCGAACGTCGACTACTACGCCTCCTTCGACAACGAGAAGGTCGGCGAGCTCCAGGGCGACTACATCGTCAGCAAGCTGGGTCTGAAGGACGGCTCCAAGAAGGGCCCGTTCAACGTCGAGCTGTTCGCCGGCTCCAACGACGACAACAACACCCGCTACTTCTTCCAGGGCGCCATGAACGTCCTGCAGCCCTACATCGACAAGAAGCAGCTCGTCGTCAAGTCCGGACAGACCAAGCTCACCCAGGTCACCACCCTGCGCTGGGACGGCGGCACCGCCCAGAAGCGCATGGACGACATCCTGACGTCCACGTACAAGAGCGCCCGGGTCGACGCGGTCCTCTCCCCCTACGACGGCATCTCCATCGGCATCCTCTCGGCGCTGAAGTCGGACGACTACGGCTCCAAGAGCAAGCCGCTGCCGATCGTCACCGGCCAGGACGCCGAGGTCGCCTCGGTGAAGTCGATCATCGCCGACGAGCAGTCGATGACCGTCTACAAGGACACCCGCGAGCTGGCCAAGGTCGCCTCGAACATGGTCGACGCGCTGCTGAACAAGAAGAAGCCCGAGGTCAACGACACCAAGACCTACGACAACGGGTCCAAGGTCGTCCCGGCGTACCTGCTGGAGCCGGTCAGCGTGGACAAGGCCAACTACAAGGAGACCGTCGTCGACTCCGGCTACATCAAGGAGAGCGACCTCAAGTAATCCGGCGGAACCCGAACCACTGATTGGAAGGCACGACCATGGCGGGACCCGTCCTGGAAATGCGCTCGATCGTCAAGACCTTTCCCGGCGTCAAAGCGCTGTCGGACGTCACCCTGACCGTCCAGCAGGGCGAGGTCCATGCCATCTGCGGCGAGAACGGCGCCGGCAAGTCGACCCTCATGAAGGTCCTCTCCGGCGTCCACCCGCACGGCAGCTACGAGGGGGACATCCTCTTCGAGGGCGAGACCTGCGAGTTCAAGGACATCAGGGCCAGCGAGCAGCGCGGCATCGTGATCATTCACCAGGAGCTGGCCCTGGTGCCCTACCTCTCCATCGCGGAGAACATCTTCCTCGGCAACGAACACGCCTCGCGCGGGTTCATCAGCTGGACCGCGACGCTGAAGCACGCGACGGAGCTGCTGCGCCGTGTCGGCCTCGACGAGCACCCGGACACCCGGGTCGCCGACATCGGGGTGGGCAAGCAGCAGCTCGTCGAGATCGCCAAGGCGCTGTCGAAGGAGGTGAAGCTTCTCATCCTGGACGAGCCGACCGCCGCCCTGAACGACGAGGACAGCGGCAAGCTCCTGGATCTGATCCTGGAGCTGAAGAAGCAGGGCATCACCTCGATCATCATCTCGCACAAGCTGAACGAGATCCGCAAGGTCGCGGACTCGGTGACGATCATCCGGGACGGGCAGACCATCGAGACCCTCGATGTGAAGTCACCGGAGACCACCGAGGACCGGATCATCAGCGGGATGGTCGGCCGGGACCTGGAGCACCGCTTCCCGGAGCGCACGCCGCACGAGCCCGAGGAGGGCGCGGCCCCCGCGCTGGAGATCCGCAACTGGACCGTCCACCATCCGATCGACCAGCAGCGCAAGGTGGTCGACGACGTGTCGCTCCAGGTGCGGCGCGGCGAGATCGTCGGTATCGCCGGGCTCATGGGCGCCGGCCGCACCGAACTCGCGATGAGCGTCTTCGGCCGGACGTACGGCCGGTACGCGGGCGGCACGGTCCTCAAGGACGGCCGGGAGATCCGGACGAAGACCGTCCCCGAGGCCGTGAAGAACGGCATCGCCTACGTCACCGAGGACCGCAAGCACTACGGCCTCAACCTCATCGACACCATCAACCGGAACATCTCGCTCAGCGCGCTGGGCAAGGTCGCCAAGGGCGGTGTGGTCGACGAGCACGGGGAGCGGCAGGTCGCCGAGGGCTTCCGCAAGTCCATGAACATCAAGGCGCCGACCGTCTTCGAGCCGGTGGGCAAGCTGTCCGGCGGCAACCAGCAGAAGGTCGTCCTCAGCAAGTGGATCTTCGCGGGGCCGGATGTGCTGATCCTTGACGAGCCGACGCGCGGTATCGACGTCGGCGCCAAGTACGAGATCTACACGGTCATCGACAAACTGGCCGCCGAGGGCAAAGCGGTCGTCTTCATCTCCTCCGAGCTGCCGGAACTGCTCGGGATGTGCGACCGCATCTACACCATGGCCGCAGGGCGGCTGACAGGTGAGTTCCCGCGTGCGGAGGCCACGCAGGAGTCGCTGATGCGTCAGATGACTAAGGACAAAGAGGTAACCCGATGAGCACGGAAGTGACCGCCAAGAGCCCGGCCCCCGCGCCGCCCGGCAAGACCGGGGCGGCGGCGGGCGGGGGTCTGCTCCAGCTGATGCTGGACGGCATGCGCCGCAACATGCGCCAGTACGGCATGCTGATCGCCCTCGGCCTGATCGTGGCGCTGTTCGCGGTGTGGACCGAGGGTGACCTGCTGCTGCCGCGCAACGTCTCGAACCTGGTGCTGCAGAACAGCTACATCCTGATCCTCGCGATCGGCATGATGCTGGTCATCATCTCCGGGCACATCGATCTCTCCGTGGGTTCGCTGACCGCGTTCGTCGGGTCGATCGCCGCCGTGTTCATGGTCAACAACGACATACCGTGGCCGCTGGCGGTGGTGCTGTGTCTGGCCGTGGGCGCCGTCGCGGGTGCCGCGCAAGGGTTCTTCATCGCGTATCTCGGGATACCGTCGTTCATCGTGACCCTGGCGGGCATGCTCGTCTTCCGTGGTCTCACCGAGATCTTCCTGGAGGGCCAGACCCTCGGCCCGTTCCCCGAGGGCCTGCAGAAGGTCGCCAACGGCTTCCTCCCGGAGGTCGGCCCGGAGACGAACTACCACAACCTGACGCTGCTGATGGGCTTCGCCGTCATCGCGTTCGTGGTGATCCAGGAGTTCCGGGACCGGCGCCGGCAGCAGGAGTTCGCGCTCGACGTGCCGCCGATGAACCTGTTCGTCCTCAAGCTCGTCGCGATCGCCGCCGCCCTGCTCGTCGTCACCATGCTGCTCGCCAGCTACAAGGGCGCCCCGATCGTGCTGCTGATCCTCGGCGTGCTGGTCGTCGGCTTCGGCTACGTGATGCGCAACGCGATCATCGGCCGCCACATCTACGCCATCGGCGGCAACCTGCCCGCGGCGAAGCTGTCCGGTGTGAAGGACAAGAAGGTCGTCTTCCTGATCTTCCTCAACATGGGCATGCTGGCGGCCCTCGCGGGTCTGGTCTTCGCCGCCCGCTTCAACGCCGCCTCGCCGAAGGCGGGCCTCAACTTCGAGCTGGAGGCGATCGCGGCCTCGTTCATCGGCGGCGCGTCGATGAGCGGCGGTGTCGGCACCGTCCTCGGCGCGATCATCGGTGGCGTCGTCCTCGGTGTGCTCAACAACGGCATGAACCTGGTCGGCATCGGCACCGACTGGCAGCAGGTCATCAAGGGCATGGTGCTGCTGGCGGCGGTCGGGTTCGACGTGTGGAACAAGCGCAAGGGCGGTTCCTGACGGAACCCGCAAGGGGGGCCTCGCCTGCGGGCGGGGCCCCCCTTTCCCATGAGAGGAGCATCCGGTGCAGGAGAAGCATCCGGTGAAGGACGTCTTCGGCAAGCTCGCCGACGGCACCGAGATCCACCGCTGGTCACTGGAGAACGGCGGCACCCGGCTGCGGGTCCTGTCCTACGGCGGGATCGTGCAGTCCCTGGAGGTCCCGGACCGCGAGGGCCGGCACGCGAACGTCTCCCTCGGCTTCGACACCCTTGAGGAGTACGTCGCCGACTCCCCCTACTTCGGCGCCCTGATCGGCCGGTTCGGCAACCGCGTCGGCGGGGGCCGGTTCACCCTCGACGGCACGGCGTACGAGCTGTCCGTGAACGACGGTGACAACAGCCTGCACGGCGGTGCCGGCGGCTTCGACAAGTCGGTGTGGGACGTCGAACCCTTCGTTCAAGGCTCGAACGTGGGTCTGCGTCTCTCCCTGACCAGCCCCGACGGTGAGATGGGCTACCCCGGCACCCTGCGGACCGCGGTCACCTACACCCTCACCGACGGGGGCGACTGGCGTATCGACTACGAGGCCACCACCGACCGGCCGACCGTCGTCAACCTCACCAGCCATGTCTACTGGAACCTCGCGGGCGAGGGCAGCGGCTCCGCCCACGACCACGAGCTGGAGATCGCCGCCTCCCGCTACACGCCCGTCGACGCCGGCCTCATCCCCACCGGTGAGCCGGCCGAGGTGGCGGGCACGCCGTTCGACTTCCGCCGCGCCAAGCAGATCGGCGCGGACGTCCGCACGCGGGACCAGCAGCTTCTGTACGCCAAGGGGTTCGACCACAACTGGGTCCTGGACAAGGGGAGGACGGCCGAGCCGGAGTGGGCGGCGACGCTGCGCGACCCGTCCTCCGGCCGGACGCTGACGCTCTCCACCACCGAGCCGGGGCTCCAGTTCTACTCCGGGAACTTCCTCGACGGCACGCTCGCCGGACCGTCGGGGCGGATCTACCGGCAGGGCGACGCCGTGTGCCTGGAGACCCAGCACTTCCCGGACTCGCCGAACAAGCCGTCGTACCCGTCGACGGTGCTCCGGCCGGGGCAGACGTACCGCTCGACGACGGTCCACTCGTTCGGGGCGTGAACACGGCGGCACACAGAACATTCACGCTTTCCGGCCAACTTCACAGTGGTTGAACGGCGTCACTCCGCTCTCCGTATGTAGGGGCGGCCCGCGCTCCCCCGCGCGGGCCGCCCTTAGTCGTCGGACCCGGTCGTGCCCCACGGGTCCGCCCCCTACGGAGGTTCCATGGCCGACAACGTCACCTCGTTGTTCCGCAGCACGACGGCGCACAGCCCTTCGATGGCGGCGCTGACGCGTGAGGGCGGCGAGGGGGTCGGCCCGGTGGACTTCTGCATACCGTGCAACCCCTACTTCCCCACCCCGGCGATGTTCGACGAGATGGCGGGCAAGCTGCGGGACATCATCACGTACTACCCGAGCAGCGCCGACACCATCACCGCCGAGCTGTGCAATCTGCTCCAACTGCCGCCGCAGTGCGTGGCGATGGGCAACGGCTCGACCGAACTCATCACCTGGATCGACCATCTGCTGGTCAGGGAGTCCCTCGCCGTCCCCGTCCCCACCTTCGGCCGCTGGACCGACCAGCCGATGGAGACCGGCAAGCGCGTCGACATGTTCCCGCTCCAGGAGTCCAGCGGTTTCGCCCTGGACCTCGCGCAGTACGCCGAGTTCATCCGGGCGCGCGGCACGAGGGTCGCCGTCGTCTGCAACCCGAACAACCCCGACGGCGGCTTCCTGCACCGGCACGCGCTGGTGCAGTTCATGGACGCGATGGCCGACCTGGACCTGATCGTCATCGACGAGTCGTTCCTGGAGTTCGCCGACGCCGAGTCCGAGCCGAGCACCGTCCAGGACGCGGTGATGCGGCCCAACGTGGTCGTGCTGCGCTCGCTCGGCAAGAACTTCGGGCTGCACGGCATCCGCTTCGGCTATCTGGTCGCCAACCCGGCACTCGCCGGGAAGGTCCGCTCGATGCTGCCGAAGTGGAACCTCAACTCCTTCGCGGAGCACGTGGTGTTCATGCTGAAGAACCACGGCCCCGAGTACATGGAGAGCCTGCACCAGGTGCGGCGCGACCGCCTGGACATGGCCCGTCAGCTCTCCGCCCTCCCCGGTCTGACGGTGTACCCGTCGCAGGGGAACTTCCTCTTCGTGCGCCTGCCCGTGGGCGCCGAGGGCACCGTGGTCCGCGACCGGCTGCTCACCGAGCACCGGATCCTGGTCCGCGAGTGCGGCAACAAGGTCGGCTCGTCCAGTCGCTTCCTGCGACTCGTGGTCCGGCCCCAGGTGGATGTGCGTCGCCTGGTGTCCGGCCTGGAGTCGGTTCTCTACGGGTCCAGGAGGGGAGCCGCCGTACCCGAGTTGGGCACCGGGACCAGCTACAGCTCGGGTACGGCGGCCGTGGACCGGTTGATGAGCGAGACCAACGGCGCCGGCATGGCGGGCCTCGCCGCGCAGGCCACCGGCCCCGTGGGCATGCCGGGCATGTCCCCGATGCCGACCCCGGCCCCAATGCCGGCCCCGGTCCCGATGCCGGCCCCGGCCGCCGCCCAGATGCCGACGCCGGTCCCCGCGCCGGCGCCCGCTCCCGCGCCGGCGCCGGCGCCCATGCCGACCCCGATGCCGGCCCCCGTTCCGGCCGCCGCCGCGCCCATGCCCCAGGGGCCGTCGATCCCCTCCATGCCCAACGTGGCCTCCATGCCGGGCCTCCCGGGCATGGCGCCCGCCCCCGCCACCGGGCTGGAGCCGGTCGCCCAGACAGGCATGCCCGGCATGGCCACCGCGGCCGCCAACCGCCGCGCGATGGGTGCCGCCCAGGGCCTCACCGCCGCCCAAGTACGTGGCCGTACGGCCCCCGAGGAGCAGCCGGAGCCGCTGGGCTGGCCGGCGGCGGGGGCGGTCTACAACCAGGTGGGCTGACCCGCCACCCGTGAACCCCATGGGGCGACGCCCCCGGCAGACCCTCGTGGCCTGTCGGGGGCGTCGCCCTGTGTGTCGGTTGTCGCCCTGTGTCTCAGTCGGCGCCCTGTGTCTCAGTTCTGGTGGACCCTGTCGCGGCCCGGGCCGCCGGAGAGGGTGTCCCTGCCGGCGCCCCCGTACAGCGTGTCGTCGCCGCTGTTGCCGTACAGCCTGTCGTCGCCCTGGTCGCCGTACAGCCGGTCGTGGCCCTTGCCGCCGTGGAGGACGTCGTCGCCGGCCCTGCCGCGCAGGACGTCGTTCCCGGAGTCGCCGAACAGGGTGTTCCGGTCGAGGTCCTCGCTCGGCGCGCCGGTGAGGGTGTCGTCGTCGGCCCCGCCGTGGCACTCGTACGCGCACCCGGTGAGGACGTCGTCGCCCCGCCCGCCGAACGACCCGAGGCCCCACACTCCCCCGCCGCCGTGGATGCGGTCGTCGCCGTTCTCCCCGTGCAGCACGACCGAGCCGTTGCCGCGCAGGACGTCCTTGCCGTTCCCGCCGAAGACCGAGGCGTACGCGGAGTTGTCGGCGGCGATCGTGACGGTGTCGTCGCCGTCGCCCACGCCGACGTCGTAGATGTCGGAGTCGTCGGACCCCATCGGGACGGGCACCGCGCACTCGGCGACGGTACGGTCCCCCGGCTTCGGGTACGCGCACTCGCGGGCGCCGAGGGTGATCTCGTACCGGTCGTCGAAGGTCAGCACGTAGTCCGCCTCCCATTCCGACCGCGGCACGATCCGCGCGGACACGGTCAGCCGATTGGCCTGCCCGGGCGCCGCCTTGAACCACAGCTCCCCCTTGTCGTGGACCAGCGAGGCGGCCGGCTTCGGGGCGGCGTGGGCGGCGGGCGCGGCGAGCAGGGCGCCGCCGAGGGTGAGGGCGAGGGCGAGAGCCGTGGAGACGGCGACGGTCCTTGCGGGCGCGGGCGCGGGCGCGGGTGCGGGCGCGGGTGCGGGTGCGGGCGCGGGTGCGGGTGCGGGTGCGGGTTTGAGTTTGGGCGCGGGCGCGGGCGCGGATGTGGGCGAGGTGCTGCGGTGCGCGAACATGCGGAGTACCCCCCGGGCGGGATGAGCGAGGTCGTGCTGCGGTCGATCGGTACGACCGCGGACCGATGGCGCGGGTTGTGCGCGAAAGCCCGGCCCGGCGGGTCCCGGACGGGGTTTCATCCCCGAGCCCCTCCCGGGCGTCCGGGAGTTCACCGCGCGTTCAGGTCAGGCGGACCGCCAGGGTCACCTCGGTGCCCGCTCGCGTCGTGTCGGTGGTGACCGTCAGGCGGTCGGTGACCAGATGGGCCAGCCAGAGGCCGCGGCCCCGGCAGCCCTCGGTGAGGCCGGGGAGGAGTTCGGGGATGGCCGGGACGAAGCCGGGGCCGTCGTCGGTGATCCGGCACTCCAGCTCGCCCGGGAGCCGGCGCAGCTCCAGCCGGCCGCGGCCCCCGGCGTGCTCCACGGCGTTGGCGGCGATCTCGCTGACGGCGAGGGTGAACTCGCCGAGCCGTACGCCGCCGAGGCCCGCGGCGGCCGCCGTGTCCTCGACCAGGGCCCGCACCTGGGGCAGGTTCTCCCCGGTGAAGTGCCGTTTCAGCAAGAGTGCTTCCCGGCGGTGCGGCGGGCCGGCGGAGGGGCCGCCCGGACTGCTCATCGCGCCGGTCGCTCTGGTCGCTCTGGTCGCGCCGCTTGTCTTCCCGCCCGGCATCGCGGCCGCCTCCTCTCGATGGGGGTCGAAGGGCCCGGGCACGGGGCGCTGGGCGTCAAAGGCGAACTGCCGCACGCCGCCCACGCTAACCGTGCTCGCCCGATGAGTACCCAGGAGATCGAGAGGGCATTGTGCCTGGTCGGAACCGTACGAATACGACCGAAGCGTGATCGTTTCCGCTCGACCTCGGCTGATCGGTTTCCGTCCGCCGATCAGGGCGGCGGAGGAGCCGGGCCGGGAGGCCAGGCCGGGCCGGGAGGCGGGGCGAGGGGCCGGGCCGGGGAGCGGGGCGGGGCGGGGCGGGGCCGTGGCCTACTCGGCGGTCTTGGTGACCGTCGCTATCGACTCCAGTACCGTCCGCGGGTTGCCGTTCGCCTTCACCGCCCCGCCGATCCGCTGGCGGATGGCCGCCGCCACCTTGGACCAGTTGGTCTCGGCGACGGGGTAGAGCCGCAGGTTCTGCAGGGTGTCCAGGCCGCTCCACAGGGCCTTGTGGCGCTTGTCCGCGCGCATCGCGTCGGCGGCGGTCGTGGTGACGGGCAGCAGCTCGTACTCGGCTGCCTGCTCGGTCACGTACTTGTCGCCGTAGAGGAAGTCGAGGAACTGCCCCATCGCCTCGCGGTGGTCGTCGTTCTTGAAGGCGACGATCCAGTCCGCGGTGCCCATGGCCGGCGTGGCCCTGCCGTCGCGGCTAGGGAGCGGGACCGACCCGTAGGGCACGGAGTCGGAGGAGTCCTCGATCTGGCGGATCAGCGACAGCGGGCCGTTGACCATGGCCGCGTCGCCGCGCAGGAATGCCTGGACGGCGTCGTCGCGGTTCAGCTCCCCGGGCGCGACCGGGCCGGTGAGACCCTCGCCGACCAGTTCGTCCTTGAGCCAGGTCAGGGTCCGCACATTGGCCGGGGAGGCGATGTCGTAGCTGTTGGAGTCGTCGGTGTAGCCGCCGTCGCCGGCCAGCAGCCACATCAGCGTCTCGGCCTCGGCCTCCTCCGGGCCGAGCGGCACGGCGATCGGGTACTCCACGCCCTGGGCCTTGAGCGCGCGCGCCGCCGTCAGCAGGCCGTCCCAGCTCTTCGGGGGCTCCAGGCCCGCCCGGGCGAACAGGTCCTTGTTGTAGTAGAGCAGCCGGGTGCTCGCGGTGAACGGCAGCCCGTACTGGACCCGGTCCATCTCGCCGGCGTCCGTGAGGCTCGGTACGAAGGATGCCTGCACCGGCACCGACAGCACTTCGTCGGCGCTGTAGAGCAGGCCCTGGGCGGCGTACTGCGAGTAGCCGTCGGTCTGCACGATGTCGGGTGCCTCGCCCCGCTCGACCAGTTCGGCGACCTTCTCGTCGACCTCGTCCGGGTCGTACACCTCGACGTTCACGTCGATGTCGGGATGCTCGGCGTTGAAGGCGAGGACGAGCCGGTCCCAGTAGCCCTCGGAGTTCTTGTGCACGTTGTCGCCGTAGTTGGTCGCGACGACGGTGAGGGAGACCCGACCGGAATCGGCGTCCGCGTCCCCGCCGCAGCCGGACAGCCCGGCCGAGAGCGTCAGCACGGCCGTGGCCGCCACGATCATCCGGGCCTTGTGGCGCACGGTTCCCCCACTTCCAGCACTTCCGGCACTTCCGGCACTTCTCGCGGTTCCAGCACGCGGGACGCGTCTGTACGTATATACGGACCTCGCCCGCACGTGCTCACGTTCGGGCTTGATCGTATGGTGCGTGCCGGCGCCGCACGGGCCGGGGGCGTTGCGTTTTGATTCCAAGGCTGTGACGCGCGGGCCCCTGGCGATCCGGCGGGGCGAGCCGTTCGCCGACGTCGACACGCCGGTTACGGGTTCTCCCAGGCCGCCGGTTCCGCGGCCAGGGACGTCACCGGGGCGGGCAGGGTGCCGGTGGCGAGGTCGGCGATCGTGACGCCTTCCAGGATGCGGCGGACGTTGGCGCGCAGGGCGATCCACAGGGGCAGCAGCGGCTCGGCCGAGCCGGTGTAGGTGAGGCCGGTGGGTCGCTCGCCGCGTACGGACACGATCGGTCCGTCCACCGCGCGGATGACATCGGCGACGGTGATCGCGGCCGGGTCCCGGGCGAGCCGGTAGCCGCCGCTGCCGCCGCGGCGGCTCGTCACGAGCCCGCCGCGGCGCAGGTCGCCGAGGATGCCTTCGAGGAACTTGTGCGGGATCTCCTGCACGGTCGCGATGACCTCGGCCTTCACCGGGTCGTCGTCCCGCCGTACGGCGAGCTCCAGTACCGCGCGTACGGCGTAGTCCGCCCGTGCAGAGATCCTCATGGCCACATTGTCGGCCACGCGGAGCACGCCGGGGGACCCGCCTCGACGCCCGCCGGAAGCCTCCGCGAGCCCTCTGGGTGCTCCCGGCGCTCAGCCGAGGCGGATCATGTTCCAGGACAGCGGTTCGAGGGCGGTCCGGAGGACGCCGCCCTCGATGGTCGTCCCCCCGCCCGTGTGCGGAACGACCCGCTCGGGGTCCGTGAGCGTGTTCCGGGCGTCGGGGTCGGCGTCCGCCAGCACGCTGTGCTCCACCACCCGCGTCAGGTCCAGCCCGTTCAGCGCCACCTCCAGCGGCAGCGCCTCCGTACGGCTGCGGTTGACCGCGAACACGGTCACCGACCCGTCCTCGGCCCGCACCGCCGTCGCGTGCAGCAGGTCCGCCTCCCCGTACTTCTTCGTCTCGTACGTCGGCGAGTCCACCCGTACGTCGAGGACCCGGCCGCGGCCGTACTGCGCGGCCTGGGCGAACGGGAAGAAGGTCGTCTGCCGCCAGGCGGGCCCGCCGGGCTCGGTCATGATCGGGGCGATCACGTTGACGAGCTGGGCGAGGCAGGCGACAGTGACGCGGTCGGCGTGCCGGAGCAGCGCGATCAGGAGGGAGCCGAAGACGACGGCGTCCAGGACGCTGTAGTTGTCCTCCAGGAGGCGGGGCGCCTCCGCCCAGTCCCGGGTCTCGGAGTTCTCGATCTCGTGCCACTTCGAGATGTACCAGACGTTCCACTCGTCGAAGGAGAGGTCGATCCTCTTCTTCGACTTGAGCTTCGCGCCCACGTGGTCGGCGGTGGCGATCACGTTCTCGATGAAGGACTCCATGTCCACGGCGGAGGCCAGGAAGGAGTCGACGTCGCCGTCCTCGGGCTGGTAGTAGGCGTGCAGGGAGATGTAGTCGACGAGGTCGTACGTCTCCTCCAGGACCGTCGCCTCCCACTCGGCGAAGGTCGGCATGGACTGGCTGGAGGAGCCGCAGGCCACGAGTTCGACGCCCGGGTCGATCTGGCGCATCGCGCGGGCGGTCTCGGCGGCGATCCGGCCGTACTCGGTGGCGGTCTTGTGGCCGGTCTGCCAGGGGCCGTCCATCTCGTTGCCGAGGCACCAGAGCCTGATGCCGAAGGGGTCCTTGTCGCCGTGCGAGACGCGGAGGTCCGACAGGGCGGTGCCGGCGGGGTGGTTGGCGTACTCCTGGAGTTCGAGGGCCTCGGCGACGCCCCGGGTGCCGAGGTTGAGGGCCATCATGGGCTCGGCCTGCGGGCCGACCTTCTTCAGGAAGGCGATGTACTCGGAGAGGCCGAAGCGGTTGGTCTCCGTGGAGCGCCAGGCGAGGTCGAGGCGGCGGGGGCGGTCCTCGACCGGGCCGACGGAGTCCTCCCACTTGTAGCCCGAGACGAAGTTGCCGCCGGGGTAGCGGATCGTGGTGACGCCCAGCTCGCGGACCAGCTCCAGGACGTCGGTACGCAGGCCCGCCTCGTCCGCCGCCGGGTGGTCCGGCTCGAAGATCCCGGTGTACACGCAGCGGCCGAGGTGCTCGACGAAGGAACCGAAGAGCCGGGGACTGACCTCGCCGATCTGGAAGGCGGGGTCGAGGGTGAAGCGGGCTGTGCGGGCCATGGACGTCCTTCACGTTCGACATGACGAATGCTGATCGTTGATCCGAACGGGACGTTATGTTCGGCGATGGGCAGAGTCAATGGGGGGTCCACGCGGCGGGCGGGCGGGAGTGCGGGAGTGCGGGCGGGGAGCACACTCGCCCGCACGCCCGTTGCCTGCACGCCCGTAGCCCGTCGTCCGTCGCCCGCACGCCCGTCGTCCCTCGAACGATCGTTGGGCCGTTTTCAACGATCGTTGGATTTCCGTGGTGTTCGCCCCATCGGGCACGTAGGGTCTGGCCGTGCCCGACCTCCCCGTACCGCTGCCCCGGACCCTCGCCCGCCTCGACGCCCTGGCCGCCCGGACCGGCACCGATCGGGGGCGGTTCCTCGATGTGCCCGCCCTCTCGGAGCGCACCGCGCTCGGCGAGGACGTGGTGCGGACCCTGATCGACGGGGGCGAACCACCGGGCGACCGGATCGACGACCGGGTGCGCGGACGGGTGCGGGCGCTGCACACCGCGCACCTCGCGCGCAGCGGCAAACGCACCGTCGACGTGTGCAAGGAGGTCGCCGAGCGGCTGTCGATCAGCCCGGAGTGGGCCCGGCAGCTGCTGCTCGGCAAGAAGATGCCGAACGTCCCGGACCTCACCGAACTGGCCGCGTTCTTCGGGGTCGAGGAGGGCGTCCGGTTCTTCACCGACCCGGCCGCCGCCGTCCTGGACCGGGAACTGCGCCGGGTGCTGGAGGGCATGGAGGGCACCGAGGGCCTGGAGGGGGGCGGGGACGAGGGGCCGCTCGTCGAGTTCTCCACCCGGCACGGAGTCGTCACCCTCGCGCTGCGCGGCGGGCGGATGACTCTGACCCGCCGCAAGCAGGAGGCCCTCGCGGTGATGCTCGAAGGGTTGCTCGGCGTCGACGAGGAGGAGCCCGGCACATGAGCCGTCGTGAACCGGGCGGCGCACGGCCGCGCGGGTCGACCGGGGCCGCCCCCGCGCCGACGGGCGTCCTCGGCCGGGTGCGGGCCGCCTTGCTGCCCGCCCGGCCCGCCGCCGAGCGGCGCAGGCTGACCGCCGGGCTCGCCAAGGCCGTCCGGGCGCGGCTGGACGGCCCGGTGGGCGTACGGGAGCTGGGGGCGGCGCTGTGCGCGGAGATGAGCGCGCGGCGCGGCGGGCGGCCGGTGGAGCTGCGGTTCGAGCGGTTCCCGGACGAGATCGAGGTGACGGGACTGTGGATGGAGTTCCCCGACTTCGACCTGGTGATCGTCGAGGAGCGGGCCGCCCCGGTGCAGCAACTGGTGATCCTGGGACATGAGTTGTGGCATCTGTATGTGGGGCACAGCCATCACCGGGTGCCGGGCACGGACGCCGCCGCGCCCTCGCCGCCCGCTGGAAGGGGCGGACCGGACGGGCCGGGCGGACCGGGGGGACCCGGCGGACCGGGCGGACCGGGGGGACCCGGCGGACCGGGCGGGCCGGGGGGACCCGGTGGGTCGGGCTGGCTCGGGTCCGCCCTCACGGTCGCCGCCCGCAACGGCTCCCACGCCTCGGCCGAGCAGGAGGCCGAGGACTTCGGCCACCGGCTCGCCACCGTTCTCCGCCCCTGGGTGGACACCGGGCAGGACGACCCCGTCGGTCCCGCTCCCGGCCGCCCGCGGCAGGGCGGCCCGGCTCCCGGCGCCCCCTCCCCCGACGGGCCGGCCGGCCGGGCGGACGCGGACCCGGTGCGGCAGGCCATCCAGGCGTCCCTCGGCTATCGCGGGCGGCGCGGATGAGGGGGGCCGCCGTGGCCGCGACGACGACCGGCGCCATGAGCCCCGCCGACTTCTTCGGCGGGCTGTACATCTCGTTCTGGATCCCCACGGCCGTCCTGACCGCCGCGCTGGTGATCAAGCTGCCCAGCATCGTGAAGCTGTGGAAGGACCCGCTGCTGCGGGCGGTCGGCGGGCTGCTGCTGCTCGCGTGCAGCGTGTTCCTGTTCGCGGTGCCGTCGGTCATCGCCTGGACCAACCGGGTCGTGGGCGTGCCGAACATCGCCGCGCCCTGGGTGTACTCCCTGATCACCGCGTACTGCGCGGCCTGTCTGCTGCTGATCGTCACCTGGCGCCACGGCCCGCCCGACCGCTCCGCGACCACCCGCCGCGCCACGCGCTGGGTCGTCACCGTGTACGCGGCGGTGATCGTCGTCCTGTGGGTGCTGTTCGCGCTGGCGGACGTCCCCCGGGAACGGCTGCGCGACCTCGACACGTACTACGCCACCACGCCCTTCATGCGCGAGGAAATCCTCCTCTATCTCGCCGCGCACACCGCGGCCTGTCTGATCACCTGCCATCTGATCCGCAGCTGGGTCCGCACCGCCGGCCTGGACCTGTGGCTGCGCGGCGGTCTGAAGGCGCTCGGGATCGGCTACGCGCTCAACCTGGTGTACGACGCCTCGAAGCTCACGGCGCTGGTCGCCCGCTGGACGGGGCACGACCTGGACTGGCTGAGCACCCATGTGGCGCCGCCGGTGGTGGCCGTGGCGGCGATCTTCATCGCGGTCGGCTTCATCCTGCCGCACGGCGGCCAGTATCTGCACGAGCGCTGGCGGGTGCGGGTGGGCCACTGGCGGCTGCGGCCGCTGTACCTGCTGACGCGGACCGTCAACGACTCCGGTGTGCCCTTCGCGCTGCGCGCCACGGCGGAGCTGCGCCTCACCCGCCGCGAGACCTTCATCCGCGACGCCCTGCTCCAGCTCGCCCGCCACGTCGACGACGATCTGCGCCGCCGCGCCTACGCCGGGGCCCTCGCCCTCGGCCACGCTCCGGGCCGGGCGCGGGCGCTGGCCGCCGCGGTGACGATCCAGCAGGCGGTGGCCGCGCGGAAGGCGTCGCCCGATCCCGGGCCGCCGGCGGTGTCCCTGGCCTCCGGGCCGCTGATCTTCCCCGGTATCACGGCCGCCCCGGACCACCCGGTCTACCCCGAGTTCACCGTCTCCTCCGACCTCACCGAGCTCCTCCAGGACATCGACGCGGTCTCCTGGGCGCTGCGCCGCCCCGCGGAGCTCGACGCGGTCCGCACCCTCGCGACCCGCCCGGCCGGCGCGACCGGCCCCACCGCCCCCGCGGACCCGACCGGCCCGACCGGCCCCGCGGCCTCCGCCGCGGAGAACAGCGTGTCCGCGCACGAGTGACGGCCCGCCGGCCCACCGGGGTACAGGTGGGTCGGCGGGCCGTCGGCGAAGTCGGTCGCCGGGGCGCTCAGCCCGCGAAGGCGGGTTGAGCGAGGCCCTTGCCCGCGCCCGGCACCACCAGCAGCGAACCCGACAGCGGATGCGGGTTGTCGGTGCCGACGCGGGCCGTGGTGATGTACAGGTCGGTCAGGTCGGCGCCGCCGAACGCGCAGGCCGTGGGCCGGGGCGTGGGCAGGTGCACGACCCGGTCCAGTTCGCCGGACGGGGTGTAGCGGCGGACGGCGCCGCCCTCCCACAGGGCGACCCAGACACAGCCCTCGGCGTCGACGGTGAGACCGTCGGGGAAGCCGTCGCCCTCCTCGATGGTGACGAACGGCCGCCGGTCGACGGGAAGCCGGACGCCGTCGGTCTCCACGTAGTCGAAGACGTCGATGCGCCGGGTCGGCGAGTCGATGTAGTACATCAGCCGCCCGTCCGGGCTCCAGCCGATGCCGTTGCTGACGGCGACGTCGTCGAGGACGGGCTGCGCGAGGCCGTCGGCGGTGAACCGGGCGAGGGTGCCGCCGCCCGGGGCCTCGTCGTAGCGCATGGTGCCGGCGAAGAGGGAGCCGTCGGGGGCCACCGCGGCGTCGTTGGCGCGGCGGTCGGGGACCGGCTCGTGGTGCAGCCAGCGGAAGCCGCCGTCGGTGTCGCGCAGCCCTACGCCGTCCCGCAGGTTCAGGACGAGGCCGCCGCCGGCGCGGGGCTTGGCCGCGCCGACGTGCTGCTCGGTGACCAGGATGGTGCGGCGCCCGGAGACCGGGTCGAAGGTGTAGACCCGGGAGCGGAGGATGTCGATCCAGATCAGCCGCTGGGCGTCGGCGTCCCAGGTGGGACCCTCGCCGAGGGTGGCGTACTCGCGTACGGCGATGTCGTACGTGCTCATGCCACGCTCCGGTACCCGAGGCGCTCGGACAGATCCGCGGCGCCCTTGGCGGCCAGCTGCTCCAGCTCGCCGCGGCGGTCCTCGCTCCAGCGGATCATGGGAACCGAGATGGAGATCGCGGCGACGACCTTGCCGGTGCGGTCGCGGACCGGGGCGGCCACGCAGGAGACGTCCGGGTTGGACTCGCGGTTCTCCACGGCGAGACCCCGCTCACGGATCCGGGCCAGGGTCTCGCGCAGCGCGGCCGGGTCGGTGATGCTGTTGGGCGTCATGGCGACCAGGTCGGCGTCGTCCGGGATCCGGGCGTTCAGCTCGGCCTCGGGAAGGGAGGCGAGGAGCATCTTGCCGACGGAGGTGCAGTGCGCCGGGAGGCGGCGGCCCGCGGCCGAGACCATCCGGACGGCGTGCGTGGAGTCGACCTTGGCGATGTAGATGACGTCCGTGTACTCCAGGATCGCCACGTGCACCGTCTCGTCGCAGGTCTCGGCGACGGAACGGGCGACCTGCTGGCCCTCGGCGGCCAGGTCCAGCTGCTCGGCGTAACGGCTGCCGAGCTGGTACGGACGGACCCCGAGGCGGTAGCGTCCGGGCTGGCCCTGGACGGACACGATGTAGCCACGGGCGGCGAGCGTGGTCACCAGCTCGTGCACGGTGGTGCGCGGCAGCTGGAGCTTGCGCACGATGTCGGGGGCGGAGAGTGTTCCGTCCCCGTCCAGGAAGAGCTCCAATATGTCGAGCGCCCGGGTCACGGCAGGTACTAGGCGTCCCACGGTCGGCCCCCTCCCTTGTCTCTTCGTTCTCTGTAGCGGCTGTGTTCGAAATTTCAACAGTCGATCGGCATGACGAACACAGGCTAATCAACGCCGTGCGGGCGGGCAATGGCCGAGAACACCCGGCGTTTCCCGGGATGTACGGCAGGGCAGGGCCTTTCCACACGAAGGGGACAGGCAGGGACGCCCTGGCGCGGGTCATCCGCAGCCGGGCGGGGCCGTCGGCCACAGCCGGGCCGGGCCCTCGGCCACAGCCGGGCGGGGCCGGCCGCAGTCGGGCAGGGCCCTCGGCCACAGCCGGGCGGGGTCGGCCACAGCCGGGCGGGGGTCTCAGCGTCTGGCGCGCTCCGTCAGCGTCGGCCGCGCGGGTCGCCCAGCTCACCCCGGAGCCGTTGCGCCCTGAGGACCAGCTCCAGTTCGAAGCGGCGGTCGGGGTCGTCGATCTCGTCGCCCCACAGTTCCCGGATCTGGCGGAGGCGGTAGCGGACGGTCTGGGGGTGGACGCCGAGCCGGGTGGCGACCTCGGGGGCGCCGCCCCGGGTCTCCAGCCAGGCCAGGAGGGTCTCGGCGAGGCGGCGCCCGTGGGTGGGGCCGCAGTGGGCGAGGGGCGCCAGGCACCGTAACGCCAGGTCGTCGATGAGTTCCTCCGGCTGGAGGAGGACCAGGGCCTCGGTGTGCTCGGTGCAGTGCAGCACCTCCCCGGCGGGCAGCAGCCGCCGTTCCATGAGGCGCACCGCGGCCTCCGCCCAGCGCAGTGACTTCGCCGCCTCCGCGAGCGGCACCGGCGGCCCGATCGCGCCGGACCATCCGGTGAGGGCCCGGTGGAGGAGTTCGGGGCGCCCGGCGGCGTCCGGTTCGGGCACGACCATGCGGGGCTGCTCGTACTCCATGTCGAGCAGGACGCCCTGGCCCACGGCCGGGGCCATGGCCTCGCGGGCGGGCCGCAGCAGGACGCCGACGGCGACCTTCTCGGGCAGGGGCCAGCCGATCCGGGCGGCGCGTTCGGTGAGCGCGTCCGCGGGGTCGCCCCGGTGGTGCTCGACGAGGAGCAGCTCCATGAGGCGCCGCTGGAGCCTGAGCCGTTCGCCGGCCTGCCGGGCCGCCGCCTCCGCGTAGCCGCGCACCGACTGGTCCACCAGCCCGTCGAGGTACTCGTATCCGGCGTCGACCAGCTCGTACATCGCGGGCGGCGGGATCTCCACGCGCTGGCCGATCTCGGCGAAGCGGCGCCAGGCGAGGCGCACGCCGAGGCGGTAGATCGCCTGGAGGGAGTCCAGGCTGCGGCCGTGCAGACCCTCGCCCCGGCCGAACTCCTGGAACACGCCGGGAGGCACCCGCGGGCGGCCCTCCGCCGTCTGGAGGTGCTGGACGAAGACCTCGATGGCGCGGCGGATGCCGATGAGCGCCATCGGCTCGCCGGAGTCGTCGAGGACGACCGGCAGATGGGGGTACTCGCGGCGGATCTCGCCCAGGATCTCCTCGGCGAGGGCGGGCGCCTCGGCCATGGCGATCGCGGCGAACTCCCGCACCTGGTCACGAGGTACGTCGTGCCAGGCGGAGCGGACTGAGACGGTTCCCGGGCGCCCGGTCACGCCTCAGCGCTCCTGACCGGCGTTCTCGTAGGTGATGAGCGGGGTGTTCGGCTGGTCCGGGGTCGCCTCCAGCAGCGCGACGACGCCGAACGCGGCGCCCACGGCGAGCGCGGCGGCGGCCACCATGGTGAGCGCGGCGGCCAGCGCGCGGCGCGGAAGTCCCGCCGTCCACCCGGAGGGCGGGCCCGGCGGCGTCTGGTGCGTGGTCTCGGCGTGCGGCATCGCAGGGTCAGCCTCTCGGTCGAAAGGTCGGCCCCACCCAGGGCACCCCGCACCCCGGGACCTCCTGACGGCCCCGGACCTCGCCCACCTCGCCGGGGCGTGCTGACGGCCCCTCGGCCGGTCGTCCGTGGCGGACGACGGCTCCGGCCCAGTGTCAGCAATGCATTGACACTGCGTCAAGACTCCGCCTACGGTTCCCGGCCCATACGTCACGCGCACCTTCCCCCTTGGCGTCGCCCCTTCCGAGACGCCTAGGGGTGTTCTGGAAGTCACGCACCGGACACCGCGGGCACCGCACTGGACTTCCAGAACACCCCCTGCCCGAGTCGCACCTTCCAACGCCCCTGGAGTGCCCGGATGCGCCGTACCGCCTCACCCCTGTCCCTGGTCCTGCTGGGCCTCGGCACCTTTTTGCTGGTCCTCGCGCCCCTGCTGGCCTGGTACGTGGAACCACGGGCCGCGGTGAACCCGATCGACATCGACACGACCGCCGTCTACACCGGCACGGGCAGCGTCTTCGACGTGGAGCAGGTGCGGACCGTGCCGGACCAGAAGATCACCGTGACCCAGCGGGTACGGGGCAATGTGGCCGAAAGCGAACGCAGCGGGGCGGCCGTGTGGGACGTGATCACCAGCGTCGACACGGACAGGTCGCTGCCGGCCGCCGACCCGCACGACGCGCTGGACTTCACCCCGCACCGCTGGGTCAGCGACCGCAGGACCAACCGGCCGGTGCACTGCTGCCAGGAGAAGCCGTACATCGAGGGCGAGGCGTACCTGAAGTTCCCCTTCGACGTCCAGGAGCGCTCCTACCGCTGGTGGGACAACACGCTCGGCGCGACGGTCACACTCCGCTACGAGGGCCGCAAGAAGATCCGGGGCTACGAGGGGCTGCGCTTCACGGCGAAGGTTCCGGCCACCCGGACCGGCACGCGGATGGTCCCCGGCGCCCTCGTCGGCGAGCCGGCCCGGCCGCAGGTGCCGGCCGAGGAGTGGTACGCCAACCACGGGCTCGAACTCGTCGTCGACCAGGCCACCGGCCGTGTCCTGTACGCGCGGACCGGGCCGCGCCGGACCCTGCGGGCGCCGGGCGGGACGGAGGACGCGGTGGTGCTGCTCGACAGCCGGAAGCTGGCGTTCACCGCGAAGACGCAGGAGTTCGCGGTCGAGCAGGCGGAGCGGGACAGCGGACTACTGCGTCTGGTGGGGCGGACGCTGCCGGTCGGTGCCGGTGTGGTGGGGTTCGTCCTCGCCGTGACGGGGGCCGTTTTGGTCATGCGCGGCAGGCGGCGTCCCGATACGTCCGAGTCGCCCCAGGATCCGATCACGATGTGACAGGGCGTCAGTTCAATAAACCCCGGAAATTGTCACGCCGGTGAGTAGCAGCTTCGAAACTCTCGGCGAAAACTATCCACCCCACCCGAGCACAGCACACCCGTACCCCGTTTCCGACCTCGCTCCCGCCCAGCACGACCGGACCCCTCCCCGACCCGGACCGTCCCCCCACATCCCCACGCACCCCCACCCCCACCCCCACCCCCACCCCCACCCCCCACCGGAACAACCCTCGCAGCGAACCTCCTCCTCCCCCGCTGAGTTCCGCACCCCGAGACGAGTTGGAGCACCCATGCCCCAGCACGTGCCGTTCTCGCTGGTCGACGCGTTCCCGCGCGGCGTCCGGCACGCCCCGGCGGGCGCCCCACCGCCACGCCGGATCGTTTTCCTCGCCCGCCGTGACCTCGGTAATCCGGCGGCGGGGGGCTCCGAGCTCCTCGTCCACCGGCTCGCCGAGGGCCTGACCGGACTCGGCCACCAGGTCACCCTGCTCTGCGGGGGGCCGGCGGCCCTGCGCGACTACCGGGTCGTGTCCGCCGGTGGCGACCTGAGCCATCACTTCCGGGCCAGACGCACCCTCGCCCGCCAGGTCGGGGACTGCGACCTGCTCGTCGAGGTGTGCAACGGCATGCCGTACCTGACGCCGCTGTGGCACCGCGGGCCGACACTGTGCCTGGTCAACCATGTGCACACCGATGTGTGGCAGATGCGGTTCGGCGGGGCGCTGGCGCCCGTGGCCCGGCTCGGCAGAAGCCTCGAACACTGGGCGCTGACCGGCGCGCAGCGCGGCAACCTGGTGGTCGCCGTCTCCTCGTCCACGGCGACGGCGCTGCGCGCGATCGGTGTGGACGGCGAACGGATCCGGGTCGTCCACAACGGCGTCGAGGAACCGGGGCCGCGCGCCGAACGGTCGCCCGAGCCGCTGTTCGTGGCCGTCGGACGGCTGGTCGAGTACAAGCGGATCGATCTGCTGCTGCGGCTGTGGGAGCGGGTCAGGCCGGTCACCGGCGGGCGTCTGGTCATCGTCGGCGACGGGCCGGAGCGGCAGCGGCTGGAGGCGATGGCCGGGCCGGGCGTCGAGTTCGCCGGGCATGTCCCCGAGGCCGAGAAGCACCGGCTGCTGTGCGCGGCCTGGCTGCTGCTGCACCCGTCCGCCATGGAGGGGTGGGGGCTCGTCGTCACCGAGGCCGCGGTGCGGCAGACGCCGTCGGTCGCCTTCGACGTGCCGGGGCTGCGGGACTCCGTCGTGGACGGGGAGACCGGGGTGCTGGCCCGGGGCGAGTCGTCGTTCGCCGCGGCCTGGTGCGCGCTCGCGCTGTCGGCGGACCGGCGTTCGCGGATGGGGAAGGCGGCGCGGGAGCGGGCGGCGCACTACCGGTGGGGGCACACGGTGCGGCAGTTCCGGGCGGTGGCCGCGGAGGCGGTGCGGGGTTGGGGCTCTTGAACGCGCGACCCGGTGCCCTGAAGGATCCGTCCCTGCGGCGGTCCCTCGCCCTCTTCCGGGCCTTCATGCGGGAGCAGGACGACCCCGCGTCCTGCTACGCGCTGCTCGCCCGGGACGCCGTCGACCAGGTCGAGGCGTACGGCGGGGAGGTGGCGGGCCGGACCGTCGTCGACGTCGGCGGGGGCAGCGGGTACTTCACCGAGGAGTTCCGGCGGCGCGGTGCCCACGCCTACCTCTTCGAGCCGGACCCCGCCGAGCTGGGCGCCAAGCCGCCCGACGGGGCCGTGGTCGCCGACGGGTACCTGCTGCCCCTGGCCGACGGGGTCGCGGACGTCACGTTCTCCTCCAACGTGCTGGAGCACGTGGCCGATCCGCCGACGTTCCTCAGCGAGCTGGTGCGGGTGACCCGGCCCGACGGGCTGATCTATGTGTCGTTCACCAACTGGCTGTCCCCGTGGGGCGGTCACGAGTGGGCGCCCTGGCACTACCTGGGGGCGGAGCGGGCGCGGGCCCGCTATCGGCGCCGTACCGGGAAGGACGCCAAGCACACGCTCGGCGAGAACCTCTTCGCCGTGCACATCGGACGCACCCTGCGGCAGGTGCGCGCGCGGGACGACGTGACGGTCGTGTCGGCGCGCTCCCGCTACTGGCCGTTCCTCGCGGAGACCGTCGTGAAGGCGCCGGGGCTGCGCGAGTTCGCCACCTGGAACCTCCTTCTCATCCTCCGGCGGTGTCCACCATGACGAGCACGGTCCAGGCTCCACCTCCCGCGCCGGTGCGGCCGGCGGGCACGACGGGGCGGCCTCCCGAGGGGCGTCGGTCGCGCCGCTGGCTCCTGGGGTTCTGGGCCGTGGTGTTCGTCCTGCTGGTCCTCGCGCGGCCGGGGCGGCAGACCTTCGACACCAAGCTCGGGGTGACCACCGACCCCTGGCAGTTCCTGTCCGACCTGGGGCAGCTGTGGCACGACAGGGGCGGGTTCGGCGGGATCCAGGACCAGTACGTCGGCTACGTGTGGCCGATGCTGCCCTACTACGGGGTCAGTGATCTGGTCGGGCTGCCCGTGTGGCTCGCGGAGCGGCTGTGGATGTCGCTGATCGTGTCGGTGGCCTTCTGGGGCGCGCTGCGGCTGGCCGAGCGGCTGAGGATCGGGAGCCCGGCGTCGAGGCTGGTGGCGGCCGCCGCGTACGCGCTGTGGCCGGTGTTCACCACCGTCGTCGGGTCGACGTCGGCGGCGGCGCTGCCGGGGGCGTTCCTGCCGTGGGTGCTGCTGCCGCTGACCGACGAGAAGTACAGCGCGCGGGTGGCCGCGCTGCGGTCGGCGCTGTTCATCCCCTTCATGGGCGGGGTCAACGCCGCCTCCACCCTCGCCTCGCTGCTGCCCGTGGGCCTGTACCTGCTCAGCCGGCCGCCGGGGCCGCGGCGACGGAGACTGATCGTCTGGTGGGTGCCGGGGGTGGTCCTGGCGACCCTGTGGTGGGTGGTCCCGCTGCTGCTCCTCGGCTTCTACGGGGAGAACTTCCTGCCCTATGTGGAGACCTCGCAGACCACGACGGCCACCATGTCCGCCACCGAGGCGCTCAGGGGCGCCGGGAACTGGGTGGGCTATCTGCACTTCGGTGAGGCGTGGCTGCCGGCCGGCTGGTCCGTGGCCGCGTCCGTGCTGGTGATCCTGTCGTCGGCGCTCGCGGCGGGGCTGGGCCTGGCCGGGCTGGCCCGGCGGGACATGCCCGAGCGGCGGTGGTTGGTGCTGACCGTGCTGACGGTCGCGCTGGTCACCCTCGCCGGGTACGCGGGGTCGTTCGGGGCGCCCTTCCACGGGGTGGTCCAGGACCTGCTGAACGGGGCCCTCGTGCCCTTCCGGAACATCTACAAGTTCCAGACGGGCCTGGCGCTCGCCCTGGTCCTCGGGCTGGCCCATCTCGTGGGCGTGGCCGCGCGGGAGCGGGGGGCCCGGCGGGTGCGGGGGCGCCGGTTCGCGCCGCTGGTCGCGGCCGTGGTCGTACTGCCGGGGCTGCTGTGGCCGTACCTCAACGGGTCGGTGCTGCAACCCGGTTCGTTCCAGGAGCTGCCCAAGTACTGGCGGGCCACGGCCGACTGGCTGGAGAAGTACTCGCCGGACTCCCGGGCCCTGGTCGTACCCGCCACCGCGCACGGCATCCACACCTGGGGCTCCACCATCGACCAGCCGCTGGACGTGCTCGCCGGGTCCCGCTGGGCGCAGCGGGACTACGTCCCCTTCGGCACGCCCGGCAACCGGCGCGCGATGGACGCCGTCGAGCAGGCGCTGCTCACGGGCGCCGAAGTGCCGGGTCTGGCCGACTACTTGAGCCGGGCGGGCCTGTACTACGTCGTCGTCCGCAACGACCTGGACCCCGACCAGATCGGCTCCGTGCCCACCGCCACCGTGAAGCGGACGCTGGAGCAGTCCGGGTACGAGCGGGTGAAGGGGCTGGGGCCGGTGATGACCGGCGGGGTGATCGCCGAGAACACCCCGTTGCAGGTGGAGGGGTTGTACGCGCGGCAGCGGGCCGTGGAGATCTACCGGCCCGCCGAGGACGTGCCCCGCCCCGGGCAGGCCGGGCTGAAGGCGATCGCGGACACCGCCGTCGTGTCCGGCGGCCCGGAGTCGCTGCTGCCGCTGGCCGCCGACCCGTCGACGCGGGACCGCGCGGCCGTGCTGACCGGTGACAACCATCCCGGTCTCGGCACCCCGGCCGTGCAGGTGGTCGGCGACGGGATGCGGCGCGCGGACACCCGCTTCGGCCTGGTCAACGCCAACACGTCGTACACCTACACGGCGGACGAACGGAACCCGAGCGGGAGCGTGCAGGACGCGGGCGGGAAACCGCGGCAGATCCTCCCCCTGAAGGGACTCGCCCATCAGACGGTGGCACAGCTGCGCGGCGCGAAGTCCGTCACCGCGTCGACGTCCGGCAACTGGCTGTTCCACCTGCCCCGGTTCGACCCGGTGAACGCCTTCGACGGCGACCCGGCGACGGCCTGGGCGGAGGGTGCGGCCGGCTCGGCGAACGGACAGTGGCTGCGGATCGACTTCGACGGCCCCCGGGACATCCCGTCGACGTTCGAGGTCACCCCGCTGCCCCAGAACGGGGTGCGGTCGGCGCCCACCCGGATCAAGGTGGAGACCGAGCGCGGCTCGCGGTCCACGAACCTCCAGGCCGACGGCTCCACCCAGACCGTCGACGCCCGCCCGGGTGAGACGAAGTGGCTGAAGGTCACGATCCTGGACTCGGCGCGCCGGCACGCCGGGCTGGTCGGCGCGGGCTTCTCCGAGATCGACCTCCCCGGCGTCCGGGTCACCCGTACCCTGCGGCTGCCCACGGACGCCCAGGGCCCCGACAGCACGGGCGCCCCCGCCGAGGTGGTCTCGCTGCGCCGCCCCGCCGACCCCACCGGGCTCTCCCCCACGGGCACCGAACCGGGGCTGCACCGCGTCTTCGGCACGACCACGGCCGGGACGTACCAGGTGAGGGCGAGCGCCGTGCCCGTGCCGGGCGAGGAGCTGGACAAGCTGCTGTACGAAGTGGCCCCGGAGCAGGACAACCGGATCACGGCGACCGCCGACTCCACCGCCTCCCTCGGGGCCGGGCTGTCGCCGCGCAATCTGACCGACGGGGACCTGACCACCGCGTGGATCGCGGGCGACGACCCCACGATCCATCTGCGCTGGGAGGGCAAGCAGCCCATCGGCTCGCTGGTGCTGGCCCCGGCGGGCGGCCTGTCGACCCGGGCGACCGAGGTCGCGATCAGCTCGCCGGACGGCGCGGTGATCGCGGGTGTCGACAAGAACGGCTGGGTCCGCTTCGAGCCCATCACCACCGACCGCCTCGACATCACCGTCACCGGGACGGCCCGGCTGACGGTCCACAACCCCGTCGCCGACGACGATCTGCGCCTCCCGGTCGGCCTGACCGAGGCGTACGTCCCCGCGCTCGACCCGTACCGCACCCCGCAGCCCGCCCCGACCCGCGACGTCGACCTGCCGTGCGGCGAGGGCCCGGTCGTGGAGATCGACGGCAAGCGGTACGAGACCAGCGCGAAGGGGACCGTACGGGACCTCACCGAGCGCCGCCCGGTCGAGCTGACCCTGTGCCAGAACGACCGGGCCGACCCGGCGTTGGAGCTGGGTCCCGACGAGCGCCACACCGTCGACTCCGACGACTCGGGCGCCCTCGCCGTCACCGAGGTCACGCTCACCCGGGGCACGGTCACCGCCCCCGCCGCCACCGGACGCGACCTGCGCGTACGGGACTGGCTGGGCGACCGCCGCGAGGTGACCGTCGGCGACGGCGCGGCCTCCTACCTCACCACGTACGAGAACCACAACGACGGCTGGAAGGCCACCCTGAACGGCCGCGAGCTGACACCGGTGCGGCTCGACGGCTGGCAGCAGGGCTGGCGGATCCCCGGCGGGGCGGGCGGCGCGGTCACGCTGTCGTACGAGCCGTCCGTGACGTACGAGGCCGGGCTGATCGGCGCCGGGGTGGCTCTCGCGGCCCTCGTCGGGCTGGCCCTGTGGCGGCGCCGGGAGCCCAACCCGGACGCGCCGCAGCCGGCACCGCCGGGTCCCGGGCTGTGGCTCGGGCTGGTCGCCCTCACCCTCGTCGGCTTCGTGATCGCGGGCTTCCTCGCGCTCCTCGTCCCGCTGCTGGCACTGCTCGCCCGGAAGCGGCACGCCCTGCTGGTGCCGATCGCCTTCCTCGCGCTCGCCGGGGCCGGGATCGCGGCGGCGACCGGGGCGGGCGAACCGGTTGCGGCGGACCGGGGCGCCTTCGGGCCCGTCGCCCAACTGCTCGCCCTGCTGGGGCTGTTCGCGGCGCTGGTGAGCGTGGGGAGCCGGGGGGAGCCGTCCCCGGACCGGCCCGGCTCCACCCGGGAGTTCCAGGTGCCGCCGGGTGCGGAGGAGCCGACGGAGCGGTTGCCGCGGCGGGCCCGGACCACCGGCCCTGCCGCCGGCCAGACGATCTCCGCGCGCGGCCCCGGGGTGCCGTACCAGGAACCGGACACACCGACCCGCCGCATCCCCCTCACCAAACCGGAGCGGGGGGCCGCCGAACCGAGGGACGGCGGGGGCGGTACGGGCGGCTCCGGGGGCTCCAGGGGCTCCAGGGGTGTGGACGCCTCGCGGGCCGTGGACGACCTTGACGGTGTCGCGGGAAGGGGTGAGCGGACATGACCGCGCTGGACCGTCCGGCCCGTGACGACGCCGACGGGGGCCCCGTCCGCATCCCGTTCCCGGTCGTCGACGAGGTCTCCCGCCACTGCCTCCAGGAGGAGGAACCCGAGACCGTCCACATCGAGGTCCACCTCCCCGGCCGCCTCGACCCCGGCCGCCTGCGCACGGCGTTCACCGAGGCCCTCCACCGGCACCCCCGCATCCTGATGCGCGAGGCCCCGGCGCACTGGTACAGCCGCCGCTACGAGTGGGAGCTGACGCGGGAGCCGGACGTGGAGGTGGTGACCTTCCCGCCACCGGGCCCGGAGGCCCTGCGCGACGCCCGCACGAGGTCCCTCACCCAGGCCCCGCCCCTGTCCCTCTCGCCACCGATCCGCCTGGAGGTGATCACGGCACCCGCCGGCGCGGTCTCCCCCACCCCCGCGCGTCCGGACCGCGAGGGCACCGTCCTCTGCCTCACCGTCAACCACACCGCTCTGGACGGCCCCGCCTGCCTCCGCGTCCTCGCCACCGCGGCGGAGCTGTACGGCGGTGAGGACAACGCGCCCACCGCGCCCCCCGTCCGCCCCGCCACCCCCGCCCTGACCCCCGCCGATCTGGAGACCCCCGCCAACTGGGCCCCGCCCGCGCGCGTCGCACCCGGCACGCCCGAAGCCTCCCCGGGCAACGGTCTGCTCGTCACCGAGCTGCCCGTCCCGCGCCGCCCCAGGTCGGCCCCGTACACCGTGAACGACCAGCTGATGGTCACCACGGCCCTGATGCTCGCCCACTGGAACCGGGAACACGGCGCCCCTGCACGCCCCTTCCGCATCACCATGCCCGTCGACGACCGGCCCCGGGACACCGGCATGCCCATCGGCAACGGCACCCGCCTCGTGGAAGTCCCCTTCTCCCCCGAGGACCTGGACCAGAGCCGCACCCCTGCCGCCGTCCTCCTGCGCCGCACGGCCGACCGCACGCGGGCCCTGAAGTCGCTCGCCCGGCCCCAACTGGGGCACGGCGCCGCACTGCTGACCGCCCCGGTGGTCCCCGTCTCCTGGCGCGCCGCCCTCACCCGGGGCCTGCGGCGGGTGGCCGCGCCGTGGACGTCGACCACCCTGCTCAGCAACATCGGCCGCATCCCCTACCCCCTGGACTTCGGCGAGGGGGCCGGCCGCGCCCACGCGGTGTGGTTCTCGGCGCCCGCCCGTGTGCCCCGCGGCCTCACCGTCACGACCGCCTCCACGGCCGGCCGCCTCCACCTGGCGCTGCGCTGGTCGCGCACCCTGCTCGGCCACGGCGACGGCACCCACCTCCGCGACCTCTTCGAGCGCTATCTGCACGCGACGGAAGAGGACACCCGCTGATGTCCACGAACCCGAGGACGTCCCCCGCGCGCCGCCCCGGTCTGCGGGACTTCTACGAGGACCCGGACGTCCCCGTCGCCTCGGGCGGCCCCCGCAGCCTCCGGCAGGCCCGCATGCTGGCCGACGCGCTCGGTCCGGCCGCCGCCCACGGGGCCCGCACCATCCTCGACATCGGCTGCGGCGACGGCACCGCCGCCGCCACCGCCGCGCCCCTGCTGTCCGGCCACCGCCTCATCGGCGTCGACTGGTCGCAGGACGCCCTCCGCCGCGCGCGCACCCGGCTGCCGTACGCCGTCCGCGGCGAACTCACCGACGGCGGGCTGCCGTTCCGGTCCGAGTCCGCGGACGCCGTGCTGTTCAGCGAGGTGATCGAGCACCTGGTCGACCCGGACGCGGCGCTCGACGAGATCCGCCGTGTGCTGCGCCCCGGCGGCCATCTGATGCTCTCCACCCCGAACCTCGCCGCCTGGTACAACCGGGCCCTGCTGCTCGCGGGCGTCCAGCCGGTGTTCTCCGAGGTCAGCCTGCGCGGGATCCACGGCCGCCCGGGCACCGAGGTGGTCGGCCATCTGCGGCTCTACACGGCCCGCGCGCTCCGGGAGTTCGTGGCCGCCTCCGGCTTCGACGTCGTACGGCTGCGGGGCGCCCCCTTCCACGGCGTACCGCGTCCGATGCGCCCGCTGGACCGGTTGGTGTGCGCGGCCCCGTCGGCCGCGTCGATCCTGCTCCTGCACGCGCGCAAGCCGTCGGCCCGGGGGGCCTGACCATGTGGTGGGGAGTGGCCGCGGCCCTGCTGGCCAACGCGCTGTACAGCACCGGGTTCGTGCTGGAGAAGCGGGCGCTCGGCGCACTGCCCCAGGTGTCGGTGCGGCAGCCGTTGAAACTGCTGCGGCTGGTCCTCGGCAGCCCCTTGTGGATCGGGGGGTCGCTGTCGCTGGCCGCCGGGTTCGCGGCGCAGCTCGCCGTGTACCGGACGCTGCCGATCGCCGCCGCCCAGGGCATCTTCGTCTCCGGGCTCGTGCTGCTGGTGCTGCTGTCGGCGCGGCTGCTCGGGGAGGAGACGACGGGCCGCGAGCGGTACGCGCTGGGTGCCATCCTCGCCGCGCTGCTGATGGTGGTGCTGTCGCTGGACGCGGGCACCGACACGGTCAGCCGCGACGCGCCGTACGCGCTGGTCCTGACCATCTGCCTGCCGTCGCTGGCGCTGGGTGTGTGGCTGTACCGGTCCGCTGAGCGGCGCGCCCGGCACCGGCACCGGCTGCCGACCACGGGCGTGGAGTACGGCGTGGCCGTGGGCCTGCTGTACGGCGTCAGCTCCCTCGCCATCAAGGGCGTGTCGAGCCGGCTGGCCGCCGACGGGATCGGGGACGCGGTGGTCGGGGTGCTGCGCTCCCCGTACCCCTACCTCCTGCTGTTCACCGGCGCGTTCGGCCTGGTCATGTCGCAGGCGGCGCTCCAGCGCTGCCGGGCGTCGCTGATCGTCCCGGTGTGCACGACGGTGACCTGCCTGTTCACGGCCGTGCTCGGCACGCTGTCGTTCGGCGAGTCGCTGCCGGACGATCCGTTGCGGCTGGCGCTGCGGCTGTCCGGCACGGTGCTGGCGGTCGGTGTCCTGCTGAGCATGCCCAAGCACGACGCGCCGCCGTCGGCGCCCCGACCATCCTCCCCCGCCAAGGAGTTGACACCGCCATGAATCCCGACGACCCGTTGCTGCGGATCCTGGCGTGCCCGCTCGACAAGGGCCCGCTGCATCTGGTGGCACCCGAGGAGGGCCCGGACGAGGCCACGCGGGCACCGGAGTCGCTCTACAACCCGCGGCTGCACCGCCGTTACCCGATCGTCGACGGCGTCCCGCAACTGCTGCCGTCCTCGGGTGAGCAGGTCACGGAGGACGAACACGAGGCACTGCTGAGGAGGATGTCCTCATGACCACGCTCGCCGCCCGGCTCGCCCAGCTGCTGCCCGACCGGGCGGTCGCCGCGACCGCCCGGTTCGTCTACCCCCGGTTCGAGCCCGAGCTGACCCGGCTCGACGAGCTGTGCCCGCCCGGCTGCGGTACGGCCGTCGACGTCGGCGGCTGGTACGGCCCGTGGACGCACCGGCTCGCGAGACGGGCCGCCCGGGTGGTGACCGTCGAGCCGGTGCCCCGGCTGGCCCGGCTGCTCGTCGCGGGCGCCCCCGGCAACGTCCGGGTCGTGCGGGCCGCCGCCTCCGACCGGCCGGGCACCGCCCGGCTGTGGCTGCCGCCCGGCGACGACGGCGGGCGGGGCGTGTCGTCCCTGGTCCGCCGGGACATCCACGCCCGTGCCCTCGACGTCCCGTGCGTCACCCTCGACGGGCTCGGGCTGAGCGAGGTCGGCTTCGTCAAGATCGACGTGGACGGCAACGAACTCGCCGTGCTGCGGGGCGCCTCCGGGATCCTCACCCGTGACCGGCCGGCGCTCTTCATCGAGCTGGAGTCCCGTATCCAGCCGATCGCCCCGGTCGTCGACCACCTCACCGGCCTCGGCTACACCGGCTGGGTGCGGCCCGCCGCAACCTGGCACCGGCTGAACCCGGCCGTGCTGGAGGCCCACCAGGCGCGGACGTCGTACGTCGCGTCCCACGGTCTGCTGCGCCGCGTCCTGCCGTTCGGGGGGCCGCGCTACGTCAACTCGGTGCTGTTCCTCCCGGACGGGCGCCGCCCGGGTGAGCGGGCCGTGCGGGAGCATGGCTCCCATGCCCTCCGCGAAGCGCCCCGGTAGCCCCTCGGGCCCGTTCACCCCGCTCGACTTCCAGCTCGTCCTGCTGCGCCGGATGGCGGACCACAATCCCGGGCTCGTCGAGGAGGCCCGGCGGGAGCTGGGGGTGTCGATCGCGGAGATGCGCGAGGCGAACAAGCGGTGGCAGGCGATGGTCCGCTCGCCCCGGGCGCGGGGCGCCGCCGCCCGGTACCGGTCCGTCCTGGGCACGCCGGAGTCCGTGGTCCCGCGCCGCATCGGCGACCTGGACTGCGAGGCCCGGCTGTGGCCGGTGCCGCTGTGGGCGGACCTCCGGTTCGAGGTGCTGGTCGGGCCGGACGGGGCGGTGTGGAACGAGTGGCTCGTGCGGGCGCCGGGTGCCACCGGCCCCGAACCGGCCACGCTGGAGGACCTCACGCCGTGGTCGTGCACGGTCGACGAGGTGGCCCGCGCGTTCGCCCCCGTCCGTCCGCTGGAGGGCTCGGCGCCGACCCGGTGGGGGCTGGCGTTCGTCGCGCCGGACGCGCGGGGGACGCGACAGGAGGTCGTCGCCGAGTTCACCTGGGGGTTGTTGCAGCGCGTGAATGCCGGGCAGGGCGCTGCCGCCGGTTCGGGCCGGACGTGACCGGTCATCCTTGTCCCTCATTCGCTCCCCGCCGGACCCAAGTCGGCCAGTCGCGATCATCTCCTCAACGGCGGCCCGGGAGGGCTTAACCTCCGCGCAGAGTCCCGTACCGCCAGGGAGGCGCCCCCATGTCGTCCGAACGTTCCCCGGAGCGTCGCATCGTGTCCGTCGACGGGCTGCGGCTGGGGGATCACGCGTGCATGGGGACGGCGGACGTGGCCGGGGAGTCGCCGTGGAAGGTGTTCACGGCGTACACGCGGACCAGTCTGGCGCGCCGGGAGAAGGTGCTGCTGGTGATGGACCCGGACGACCTGACGGACGACGAGGTGGTCACGCTGCTCGACGGGGGCGACGGCCGGGCGGTGGCGGCGCGGGACAGCGGCCAGCTGGTGCTGCGGCGGAACACGGAGATGTACGTCCCCGACGGCCGCTTCGACAAGGAGCGCACGATCGACGCGTACCGCGCCGAGGTCGACCGGGCCTACGCGGAGGGCTGGTCGGGGCTGCGGGTCACCGCCGACATGAGCTGGGCGCCCCGGGTCCGTCTCGGCCCGGAGCGGCTGCTGGACTACGAGGCGTCGGTGGCGCCGCTGTTCGCGGACCCGTTGTTCACCGCGATCTGCTGGTACGACCGGCGGCGGTTCGGGGACGACCTGACGGCCCGGGTCGCGGAGGTGCACCCGGTGCGGGTCAGGGAGCCGGCCGACGCGCCGCCGGTCACCGGCGCCCCGCAGGACGGCCGGGCCGCCGGTACCGCGGAGCCGGGCACGCGCCCGGAGTTCATGGAGGCCCTGCGGGAGGCGCTGGACCACCGGGACGACTCGGCACCCGGTCACTTCGTCCTCGATCTGCGGGACCTGTGCTTCATGGAGGCGCACTGCGCGTGGCAGCTGATCAGTCTCGCCGCGTCCCTGCCGCCCGGCAGCGATGTGACCGTGCGCTGCGGGGAGCTGCTCGCGCTGGTGCTGGAGCAGCTGGGCGCGGCGGAGGTGCCGCAACTGGTGGTAAGGGTGGAGGGCGAGGAGGAGGAAGAGGCGGCCGGGTGAGCCTTCCGCCAGCCCCTGTGGGACCCTCAGGGCCCCTTCAAACCTTTCCAGGACCCGCAGGCCCCTTCAGGACCACGACCGCGCGCTGAACCAGGCCGCCACCTGGCTGCGGTTGCGGAAGCCCAGCTTGACCAGGATCCGTTCGACATGGCCCTCGGCGGTGCGGCGGGCGATGACGAGGTGGTCGGCGATCTGCTTGTTGGTGCGGCCCTGGGCGACGAGGGCCGCGACCTGGAGTTCCCGCCGGGTGAGCGGCACGGGAGCGGCGGGGGCCGCGGTGGTCGCGGCGGTGTCGGGGGCGCGGCTGCCGGCCGGGGTCCGGGCGTCGCGTAAGCCCGGGGCGGGCCCCTCGTCCGCGGCGGGACCGGGGCCCGAGCGCACGGTCGGGGCGGGGCGGCCTCCGCGTGCGGGGCGGCCCGCGCGCACGGCCGGGGCGGGATCCTCACGCACGCTCGCTGTGTTCGTCCCCTCCGCCGCCTCGTCGAGGGCGTAGGCGACGCTCTCCTCCGGGGACAGCGCGGCGCCGCGCCGGCGGGAGCGTTCGTAGGCGTGGTCGCCGAGGGTCTCACGGGCGTGGTGTTCGGCGGCGCCCAGGCGGCCGGGCCGCTGGGCGGCCGTGGGGTCGCCGCCGATGGCGTGCCAGATGCGGTCGACGGCGCCGTGCAGCACGGCGGCCCGCTCGGCCCGCCCCGCCAGGGCCTCGGCGGCGGCGAGCAGGTCGAGGGTCCGGGCGAGGCTCTGGTGCTGGCGCCGGGTGTACGGCAGCCGCAGGCAGGCGCGCGCCTGCCCGGCGGCCCGCTCCGGTTCCCCGGCCGACCAGTGGGCGAGGGCGAGGGTGCGCAACGCCCAGGAGCGGGCCCACTGTTCGCCGTGCGCCTCGCACAGGGCGACGGCCTCGGCGCACAGCGGGATCGCCGCGGCGGCGCGGCCCCGGCTGACCAGGGTGCAGGCCAGCTCGATCCGGGTGAGGACGACGAAGGAGGCGCTGGAGGTCCGGGCCCGGCCGGGGCCGAGGGTGACGGGCGGCGGCGCGGGGACCGGGAGTTCGGTGTCGTCGGCGGGCGCGGGCCGGGCGGGGCCGGGGCCGGCCAGGACGGCGGCCGAGCGGCTGTGGACCAGTGAGGTGAGGGCGCCCGCCCACAGGGCGCGGGTCAGGGCCTCGTCGGGCCGGGCCCCGGCCAGCAGCGCGCCGTCCATCCAGTGCCGGCCCTCACCCCAGCTGCCGTACGCGACCCAGTGGAACCACAGGGTGGAGGCGAGCCGCAGCCCGTGCTGCGCCTCGCCGGGGGTGGTGAGGCAGAAGTCCAGCGCGGCCCGGAAGTCGTCCTGGTCGATGCGGAGGCGTTCGGTGATGCCGGCCTGGTCGGGGCCGAACCAGGCCCGCTCGTACGCGGCGCCCAGCCGGGCGAAGTGGTCGCGGTGCCGCCGCCGGGTGGCGACCGTCTCGCCCAGGTCGTTGAGCTTCTCCAGGCCGTAGTCGCGCAGGGAGACCAGCAGCCGGTAGCGCACCCGGCCGTCGTGCTCCTCACGGACGAGCACGGACTTGTCGACGAGTCCGGCGACCGCGTCGAGCACGTCGGCCCCGCTGGTTCCGCCTCCGCCGCAGACGGCCTCGGCGGCGGCCAGGTCGAAGCCGCCGACGAACACCGACAGCCGCGCCCACACCACCTGTTCCGCGGGCGTGCACAGCTCGTGGCTCCAGTCGACGGCGGAGCGCAGCGTGCGGTGGCGGGGCGCGGAGGTGGGGCTGCCGCAGGTGAGCAACTGGTAGCGGTCGTCGAGGCGTTCGACGAGCTGGTCCACCCCGAGGGCGCGGACCCGGACGGCCGCGAGTTCGATGGCGAGCGGCAGTCCGTCGAGGCGCCGGCAGAGACGGGCCACGGCCCGCAGGTTGGCCGTGCCGACGGTGAAGCCGGGGACCACGGCCGCCGCACGGTCCGCGAACAGCCGCAGCGCCGGGAACGTCTCGACCGCCTCCGGGGTCAGCTCGTCCCCCGACGGCGCGGGCAGCGGCGGCACCTCGAAGAGCCGCTCCCCGGCGACCCCGAGCCGGTGCCTGCTGGTGGCGAGGATCCGTACGCCCTCGGTGGCCGCCAGCACGGTCCCGACGAGAGTGGCGCAACTGCGCGGCAGGTGCTCGCAGTTGTCGAGCACGATCAGGGCCCGCCGGTCGCGCAGATACTCGACGAGGACGTCCAGCGGCGGCCGTACGGTCTCGCTGCGCACTCCGAGGGCGTCGTTCACCGCGTGCGGGACGAACGCCTCGTCCCGCAGCGCGGCCAGCGACACGAGCCACACGCCGTCGGGGAAGGCTCGCGCGACCTGTTCCGCGACATGTCCGGCGAGCCGGGTCTTGCCCACCCCGCCGGGCCCCGTCAGCGTCAGCAGTCTCCCCGCCGACAGCAGCCTCCTGACTTCCGCCGCCTCCTCCCGCCGCCCCACGAAGCTCGTCAGCTCCGCCGGGAAGCCGGAGGTGCGCCGCGACTCCGTTCCGCCCACGACCCCGGTCACGCCCTCACTTGTGGTTCCCGTACAGGCTGTTGTAACCGCGAAGACCAGCCGCCGGGCACGGGCGAGCCACCGTGGAGCGGGATTTGCCGCCGGTTCGGGTGAGCGGCCTTGGGGTGAGGGGCTTTCGGGTGAGGGGCTTTCGGGTGAGCGGCCTGAGCTCTTCGGAGGGGCCGGTGCTCGACGGCGTTATCGCGCCGCGGCCGCCAGCACCGCCTCGACGACCCGCGCCACCGACTCCGGGTGCAGCCACAGGAACAGGTTCGGCTCGACGAGTTCCAGCTCCATGACGCACGGCCGCCCGTCCTCACCGGTGACGAGGTCCACGCGCGCGTACAGCAGCTCCGGTCGCCCCGGCACCGCCGCCAAGGCCCGCTCGGCGACGGAGAGTTCGTCCGTCGTCGGGGTCCAGCGCTCCAGATCGGGGTGGGCCACCTTGTCCGCGTCGTACGCCGTGTCCGGCGACAGCACCGCGCCCTTGCGGCTGGCGTGCAGCAGCCGGCCGCCGAAGAACTGCAGCGCCCGCTCCCCCTCGGTGTCGATGCTGGTCACGAACGGCTGCACCATCGCGGTGAGCCCCTCGGCGTGCATCCGCTCGACATGCCGTACGGCGGTCTTACGCTGCTCCGCCCCGGCCCCGTAGCGGGCGGCGAACCGGGCCCCGGCCCCGGAGGTCGGCTTCACGACGTACTCGTGCGCGTCCGGCAGGTCCACGGGGGCGCCCGGCGCGAGATAGGCGGTCGGGACGACGGGCACCCCGGCGTGCGCGAGGTCGCCGAGGTACCGCTTGTCGGTGTTCCAGCGCACGACGTCGGCCGGGTTGGCGAGCCGGGTGACCCTGCCGCACTTCTCCACCCAGGCGGCGAACTCGGCCGCCCGCCAGCTGTAGTCCCAGGTGGACCGGATGACGACGAGGTCGTGGGCCGACCAGTCCGCGTCGGGGTCGTCCCAGTGCAGGGCCTCCGCCTCGGCCCCGGCGTCCCGCAGCGCGCCCACCAGCACCGGCAGATCGCGGTCGGCACTGGTCCGCGCGCCGGGGTCGTAGGTGGCGAGGGCGATACGGGGGGCGGCGGTGCGGGCCACGGGGACTCCGTTCTCGTACGGGGCTCGGCCATCCGTCCCGGCGCGGACGGCTGCTCGGGCATCCGGTCTCCGGCGCAGGCTAACAACCGGGGCTACCGGGCCGGAGCCGCCGGCCCGGCCACCGTCACGGCACGGGGGGCCCGGTGATGGGCCGCCCCTTCGCGTCGTGGGGCCAGACGTTGGGGACGCAGCCCTTCATGCCCTTGATCTGCTGCATCATCGCGGGGGCGGGCTTGCCCCGGCCGGGGCAGCCGACGTGGCCGTGGCCGAGGAAGTGGCCGACCTCGTGGTTGATGATGAGGGCGCGGTAGGCGGTGACGTCGTCGGCGTAGACGGGGGTGGCCAGTTCCCACCGTTTGAGGTTGACCATGACGTTGTCCTCGACGTTGCAGTTGACCTCGCCGCGGGTGTCGAGGCCGTACGCGCCGCAGATGTCGTCGACGGTACCCGGGGTGGCGACCTTCACGACGAAGTCGGTGGCGCCGCCGGACACCCGCTGGAACGCGGAGTCGCCGTCCGCGGTCCAACCGCGCGGGTCGGCCAGGATGCGCTCCACCTCCTCGGCGACGTCGGCGGCGGACAGGGACAGCCCCTTCTCGACCTCGACGCGGTAGCGCAGGACCTTGCCGTCGCCCACCTCGGGGCCGCTGCCGGGGGCCTTGGTGAAGGTGCCGGGCCCGGACTCGGGGAGGGCGCGCCCGGACGGCGAGGGCGAGGCCGAGCGTCCGCCGGAACCGCCGGAGGAATGGCCGGTCGAGCCACCGGAGGAACCGGAGCCACCGCCGGTCGACCCGTCACTGCCCCCGTCGCTCGACCCGCCGGTCGAGCCGTCGGCCGAATCGCCGGTCGAGCGGCTCGGGGACGTACTGGGCGCGAGGACCGACCCGCGCTCGCCATCGGCCCCGGCACCCCCGCCCGGCGTACGCCGGGACCGTTCCGGCTCGGGCTCGGCGGAGACGGCGGACCGGGCCCCGGCGGACTCGTCCCGGTCGGCGGGCGCCCAGCCCACGGCCGCGAACCCGGCGGCACCGAGGACGGTGAGCGCCCCCAGCCCGCCCCACAGCCGCCCACGCCCCGGCCGCCCCTTCCGCCGGCGGCCCCTGTCCCCACGGGCCTCGCCCAGGCGGGCGGGAGCCTTGCGGCGACGCCCGCCGCCCTTGGCCCGGCGACCGGTGGGCTCCGCGGAACCGCTGCGGCGACGACGGTCAGGGGGAGGCGTTGCTCTGCGCTCGGTCATGTTCCTTCAGAGTGTGATCAGGTTGTGATCGGATGAGGCCCGATCGATCACGAAACGATAACGGATGATCGGCCCGACGCCGAACCGGCGCTTGACCTTCACCTTCGGTGAAGCCCCAGCATCGAAAGCGGAACGAGGAACAGCCGGGACAAGGCGAACCGGCGCGCGCAAAGGGGGAGTTGTGGTCGAATCCGGAGCCATGCTGACGATCGGCGCGTTCGCGAAGGCGTGCCGGCTGTCGCCCAAGGCGCTGCGGCTCTACGACGAGTTGGACCTCCTGCGCCCCGCCCGGGTCGACCCGGACACCGGCTACCGCTACTACGCCGCACGGCAGTTGGAGCAGGCCCGACTGGTGGCGTGGCTGCGCCGCCTGGGCATGCCGCTCGCCCGTATCCGTACGGTGTGCGCGCTGCCGCCGGGCCCCGCCGCCCGGGAGATCCGGGCGTACTGGGCCGGCGTCGAGGCCGACACGGCCGCCCGGCGCGAGCTGGCGGCGTTCCTCGTGGACCACCTCACCGACACCCCGGGGAAGGACACCACCGTGCTGGAACTCCGTTACGCCGCTCTCTCCGACACCGGACGCGTGCGCGCCGCCAACCAGGACACCGTGTACGCCGGCGCCCGCCTCCTCGCCGTGGCCGACGGCTTCGGCCCCGGCGGGGCGCCCGTGAGCACGGCCGCCGTGGAGGCGCTGAAGCCCCTGGAGCGCGAGCCCTTCCCGGCGGGCGACGTGCTGAACGTGCTGGAGGACGCGGTACGGGACGCCACGGACGCCGTACGGGAGAGCGCCGCGACCGAGGACGACGGCACCACCCTGACCGCGCTGCTCTGGACCGGCTCCCGGCTCGCCCTCGTCCACATCGGTGACTCGCGCGCGTATCTGCTCCGCGGCGGCGAACTGTTCCGGATCACCCATGACCACACCGTGGTCCAGTCCCTGGTCGACGAGGGCCGGCTGACCCCCGAGGAGGCGGCGACCCATCCGCAACCGGCTCTGCTGCTGCGGGCGTTGACCGCCCGCGAGGAGGGCTCAGCCCCGGATGTGCGCCTCCGGGACGCCCACCCCGGCGACCGCTACCTCCTCTGCTCCGACGGCCTCTCCACGGTCGTCGCCGACCTGGACATCCGACGGATCCTGACCGCGTCCGGGACCCCCGCGGCAGCCGTGGACACCCTCGTCGCCGAGGCGAACGGGGCGGGCGGCCCGGACAACGTCAGCTGCGTGGTGGCCGACGTGGTGGAGGGGTAGCGACGGACGGACACGGGGAGGTGGCGGTGGTGCCGGTGGTGCCGGTGGTGGAGCGGGGGTGGTACTGGTCGTGCCGGGATTCGGGTAGGTCCCCAGCGACCACCCAGCCCACCGACCACCCCGCTCGCCGACCGCCCCACCAGCCCCGTCCGCGCCGACCAAGGAGTGCACCGCGTGTCCCCCCTCTTCCCGGCCCTCACCGGCACCGCCCCGCTCGACCGTCCCGCCCTGCGCTTCGGTGACCGTGCCCTCACCTACGCCGGTCTCGCCGCCGCGGCCGGCGCCCTGGTCCCCCGGCTGCGCGACGCGGGCCGTGTGGCCGTGTGGGCGACCCCGACGCTGGAGACGGCGGTCGGTGTCGTCGCCGCGCTGCTCGCCGGGGCCCCCGCCGTACCGCTCAACCCGAAGTCGGGCGACGGCGAACTGGGCCACATCGTGAAGGACAGTGCCCCCACCCTGGTCCTGACGGCACCGGGCACGGAACTGCCGGCCGCGCTCGGCGGCCTGGACCGCGTGGACGTCGATGTCGCGGCGGTCCCCGACGGCCCGGCCCCGTACGCCGTCGAGGACGTCCCGGACGGCGCCCCCGCCCTGGTCGTCTACACCTCCGGCACCACCGGCCCGCCCAAGGGCGCCGTCATCCCCCGCCGCGCCGTCGCCGCCACCCTGGACGCCCTGGCCGACGCCTGGCGGTGGACCGGCGACGACGTACTCGTCCACGCCCTGCCCCTGTTCCATGTGCACGGCCTGATCCTCGGTGTCCTGGGCCCGCTGCGCCGCGGCGGCTCGGTCCGCCACCTGGGCCGGTTCGACACCGGGGGCGTGGCCCGCGAGCTGAACTCCGGCGCGACCATGCTGTTCGGGGTCCCGACGATGTACCACCGCGTCGCCGAGGCCCTGCCCACCGATCCGGAACTGGCCGAGGCCCTGGCCCGCGCGCGTCTCCTCGTCTCCGGCTCGGCCGCGCTGCCCGTGCACGACCACGAACGGATCGCGGCGGCGACCGGGCGCCGGGTGATCGAGCGGTACGGCATGACGGAGACCCTCATGAACACCAGCGTCCGCGCCGACGGCGAACCCCGCGCCGGCACGGTCGGAGTCCCGCTGCCCGGCGTGGAGTTGCGGCTGGTGGAGGAGGACGGCACCCCGCTCACCGCGTACGACGGCGAGTCGGTCGGCGAGATCCAGGTGCGGGGCCCGAACCTCTTCACCGAGTATCTGAACCGGCCCGACGCGACCGCCGCCGCGTTCACCGCGGACGGCTGGTTCCGCACCGGGGACATGGCGGTCCGCGACCCCGACGGCTACGTCCGCATCGTCGGCCGCAAGGCCACCGACCTCATCAAAAGCGGCGGCTACAAGATCGGCGCCGGCGAGATCGAGAACGCGCTCCTCGAACACCCGGCGGTGAAGGAGGCCGCGGTCACCGGCGAGCCCGACCCCGATTTGGGTGAACGCGTGGTCGCCTGGATCGTGCCCGCGGACCCCGCCGCCCGCCCCGCGCCGGACGAGCTGGCCGCCCACGTGGCCGCCCGGCTCGCCCCGCACAAGCGGCCCCGGACCGTCCACTACCTCGGTTCCCTCCCCCGCAACGACATGGGGAAGATCATGAAGCGGGCGCTGAAGACGGATGACTGACCGCCGCTTCCCGGCCCGCGAGGCCATCGCCTTCCTCACCGACGACTTCACCCGCCTCCCCGCCCCGTCGAAGGAGTACGCCCCCGACGGCCCCCTCGCCTGGCGGGGCTACGACACGGCCCGCGCCCGCGCCGCCGAACGCACCGGCGAGGAGGAGTCGGTGGTGTGCGGCGTGGCGACGATCGGCGCCCGGCCGGCCCCGCGGCAGCCGGACGCCACCGCCGGTCCGCTCCGGGCCGTCCTCATCGCCTTCGAGTTCGGCTTCCTCGGCGGTTCCCTCGGCGAGCGCACCGGGGACCGGCTGGAGTCGGCGTACGCCTACGCCCGTGAGCACCGTCTGCCGGTCGTCTCGCTGGTGGCGACCGGCGGCAGCCGTATGCAGGAGGGCATGCGCGCGCTCACCCAACTCCAGCGGGTGGCCCGCCAGTCGGCCCTCACCCGCGAGGCGGGCCTCCCCCAGATCGCCGTGCTCCGCGACCCCACGACGGGCGGCGGCTGGGCCACCCTGGGCGCCGGCGCCGATGTGATCCTCGCCCTCCCCGCCGCCCAGATCGGCTTCGCCGGCTCCCGGGTCCGCCCGCCCGACGCGGACCCCGCCGCCTACACGGCCGAGGCCCAGCTGGCGGCGGGCGCGGTCGACGCGATCGTGCGCCCCGAGGACCTACGGGACACCCTGGCCCGCTGGCTCCGCCTCCTGACCGGCCCGTCGGCATCCCCGGCCCCGCCCCCGGCCGCTCTGCCGACGCCGCCCCCGGCCCCGTCGGCGGCCACGCTCCACCGCCTCCCCGCCACCGGCTGGGAGGCGGTGGAGCGCGCCCGCTCGCCCCGCCGCCCCCGCGCCGACGCCTATCTGGACGCCTACTTCACGCACCGCACGGCCGTCAGCGGCGACCGCGCGGGCGGCACCGACCCCGGCATGCTGTGCGGGTTCGGCGAGCACGAGGGGCGGACGATCGCCTACGCGGCCCAGCGCGGCACGGCCACCCGTCCGGCGGGCTACCGCACCGCCGCCCGACTGATCCGTCTGGCCGACCGGCTCGGCATCCCCGTGCTGACCCTGGTCGACACCCCCGGCGCCGCGAACGACGCCGAGGCGGAACGCCAGGGCGCCGGCGCCGCCATCGCCGACCTGTTCGCCGCCGTCGCCACCGCCCGCACCCCGATCACCACCCTCGTCGTCGGCGAGGGCGGCTCGGGCGGTGCCCTGGCCCTCGCCGCGCCCGGCAACACCTGGGCCACCCCCGACAGCTACTTCTCGGTGATCGCTCCCGAACTCGCCGCGGCGATCCTGAAGCGCCCGGAGAGCCAGATCAGAGCCACGGCCGACGAACTCCGCGTCCGCCCACAGGACTTGGTGGACCTGGGCGTGGTCCGAGGCCTCACGGCCCCGGCGGCCGACGGGTAGCCGGCGGGTGACTGGCCGGGCGACGGGCGGGGGGCTGGTGGGGCGACGTGTGGGGGGCTGGTGGGACGACGGCGGGTGACCGGTGGGACGACGGGCGGGCGACCAGCGGGCGGCGGGCGGGCGACCGGCCGGGCGACAGGCGGGCGACCAGCGGGTGACCGGCGGGACGACCGGGCGGGCGACCGGCGGGTGACTGGCCAGGCGACGGGCGGGCGAGCGGCGGGTGTCTGGCCGGGCGACGGGCGGGCGACCGGCCGGGCGAGCGGCGGGACGACCGGCTGGTGACCGGGCGGGCGACCGGCCGGGCGAGCGGCGGGTGACTGGCCGGGCGACGGGCGGGAGACCGGCGGGACGACCGGAGGGCGACCGGGCGAGCGACCAGCCGGACAACCGGAGGGCGACCAGCCGGGTGACCAGCCGGACAACCGGCGGGTGACCAGCCGGGCGACCAGCCGGACAACCGGCGGGTGACCAGCCGGACGACGGGCGGGCGACCAGCCGGACGACCGGCGGGTGACCAGCCGGACGACGGGCGGGCGACCAGCCGGACGACCGGCGGGCGACCAGCCGGACGACCGGAGGGCGACCGGGCGGGCGACCAGCGGGACGACCGGCGGGCGACCAGCGGGGCGACGGCGGGGCGACGGGCGGGCGACGGGCGGGTGGGCCGAGATGACCGGGTGTCGCGGAAACCACCCGTCCAGCCGCACCCCGCCCGGCCCACCCCAGCGGGCAGCCGGTCCCCCGCCCGCGCACGATGCAAGGGAACCAGGGAACCGCCGCCCGGCGGCCCGCACGGCCCGTGCTCTCGGGAGGATCCGCCGCCATGACGACCATGACCGCCAGTCTGGAGCAGCTGCGCCGCTGCCATTTCGCCGTCGATCTGGGGGCGGCGCGGACCCGCGTCTATGTGAAGGGCGCGGGCCTGGTCGTGGACCAGCCGAGCGTGGCCGCCGTGAACACGAGGACGGGCGCGCTGATCGCGGTCGGCGAGTTCGCGGAGAAGATGACGGGCCGTACGCCCGACTACATCCGCGTGGCCCGGCCCGTCTCCGGCGGCACGGTGGTGGACATCGACATGGCCCAGCGCATGCTGCGCCAGTTGCTCGGCGACAAGGTCCGCCGCACGCTGCGCCGCAAGCCCGTCCTCCGGGCGGCCGCCTGCACCCCGCACGACGCGGACCCCCTCGCCCAGCGCGCCACGATCGAGACGCTGGTGGGTCTGGGCGCCCGCCGGGTGGAGCTGGTGGACACACTGATCGCGGCGGCGGTCGGCTGCGGTCTGCCCGTGGAGCAGCCCGAGGCGACCATGATCATGGTGTGCGGCGCGGCGGCCACCCAGCTCGCGGTGCTGTCGCTGGGGTCGGTGGTCAACGCGGTGCGCATCCCGGTGGGCGGCGAGGCCATCGACCACGCGATCGTGCAGCACCTGCGGCTGCGGCACGAGCTGACCCTGCCCAGCCAGTCGGTACGGCCGCTCCAGCTGGCCCTGTCCGGCAACGGCCTCACCCCCCACGGCCCCGCCTCCACCGAGATCCACGGCCTGGACGTGGCGACCGGTCTGGCCCGTTCCGTCCAGGTGGACACGGCGGCCGTGCGCGACGCCATCCAGACCCCGCTGACGGCCGTCGTCGACGGCATCGGCAAGGTGCTGCGCGACTGCCCGCCCGACCTGGTGGCCGACCTCGCCGACCGCGGCATCATGATGGTCGGTGGCAGCGCCCTGCTCCCCGGCTTCGACCAGATGCTCCGCCACGCGACGGGCATGCCGGTGGCCATCGCCGAGCGACCGGACGTCTGCGCGGCCCTCGGCGTCGGCGCGATGCTGGAAGGCCGCCTGGAACCCATCTCCCTGGACCCGGTCAGCGACTGAGCGGCTGAGCACCACGCCACCCCTGGCGCCCCTGTCGCCCCTCGTCGCCCCTCGTCGCCCCCGCACGGGCCTCCCCGGATGCGGCGGTGGCAGCATGCGGAGCACGCGGGGGCGGTCGGCAGCGGGCCGGTCTCCCGGTTGTCGCCTCTGTGAGCCTGTGGCGCCCCGCCGAACACCCGTACGTGTCGTTCTCGCTCAAGTCCCCTGCCGCTACCGTTACTTGGATGACCGCGGCCACGGAGGTGAGCGCACGGATGCCAGGGCCCGTGACCCGGATCGGTATCACCGGACACCGGCAGATCCCGGACGCGGCCCTGTCCGCCGTGCGGTCCGGCATCCGGTCGGAGCTACGGAACCGTGCGGCGGCCCGGGCCCTCAGCAGCCTCGCCGCCGGAGCCGATCAGCTGTTCGCGCAGATCGCCCTGGACTGCGGTGTCCCGCTGACCGCCGTGATCCCCGGCATGGACTACGAGACCCACCTCGGCGGCGACGAGGTGCGGGCGGCGTACCGCCGGCTCCTCAAGTGCTGCTCGGAGCGCGTGGAGCTGCCGTACGAACGCACCCACGACGAGGCGTACTACGCGGCCGGGCGCTACATCGTCGACCACGCGGACCGCATGGTCGCCGTCTGGGACGGCGCCCCGGCCCGCGGTCTGGGCGGCACGGCCGACATCGTCGCCTACGCGCGGCGGACGGGCGTGCCGGTGACGGTGCTCTGGAGCCCCGGCGTGCGCCGCCCCTGACGCACCGCCCCGGGGGCCGGTGCCTCGTCAGGAGCCGAGCCGTACGAGCCAGTCCGTGTGCTGGGGCGAGACCAGTCGTTCGGCCTCGGCGACCGCGTCGGCCCAGCCGTCCTCGGTGACCGTGGTGCCCATGGCGACGCGGTGGGTGTCGAGGTCCTGTTCGACCAGCTTGTGGGCGTAGGTCAGCGGGCGGTGCCGGCGGACCTCCTGCCAGGCCACTCCCGCGGCGGCGGCGGCACTGAGCACGCCGGTGGGGTCCCAGCGGCTGCCGATCACCCCGAGGGCGCGCAGCCCGGCGGTGACGAGGGCCAGGGCGGTCAGTGTGGTGGTGACGCCCGACCAGCGCACGGACGCCTGGTGCGCCTGGCCGGCCTTGCCGCCGTACCAGGCCAGCTGCTCCAGTACGCGGTCCCGGAGGTAGATGTCCCGCCGCGCGGCGAACGGCTTGGCGCGCACGGCCCGCATCCTCGGGGTGATCTGCCCGAGTCCGAGTTCGGCGGGGTTCTCCCGGGGGTCCTCCCACCCGACCTTCCGCAGCTCGCTCAGCCGTTCCTCCAGCCGTTCCGCGAACATCGCCTCGGGGTTGACTAGCCGTGAGGGGAAGGGACCGCCGTGCACCATGTACTGCCAGGCCAGCGATTTGATCACCTCGGCGGCGGCCCGGTGCGCCTGCCAGTGCGCCCGGGCCCGCCGCCGGGTGGCGTGGATCCCGAGCCCGATGGTCGCGGCGTACAGCACGGCGGCGACCGCCGACGGTATCCGGCTCCCCACCCGCTCCGCGAGCGAGGCGGTCGCGGTGGCGAGCAGCAGCGTGAACAACTGCCTCCGTACGATCCGGAACGACTCACCCTGATGGACCAGCGCGAGCCGGTCGCACACATGGAACAACGGGGGTAAGTCACGATCACTCACCGTGGTGCTCGGGCCGGGCGCGGCAGCCATGGGGACCTCACACGGAAGCAGGGAGCCAACGGGACGGTCATGCTCTCGTCAATCATGGAATTGCGCCAGCCCGCCACCTCGGCATACCGCATGGTCGGCCACCTCGGCATACCGCTTAGCGCGCCCGATGGCAGAGTCCCTTTCAGGCTTCACCTCCTCCGTCCGACGTACTCGGACCGGGGCCCAATTTCCTTATGCATCAAGGAGGTTGGGCCCCGCCGCGGTTTCGGCGCCGGTTGGCCCGAGGGCGTACACTGCGGGAAGTGAGCGACCCCGCGAACCAGCACGCGATCCAGCAACTGGTACTCAGGATCCACAGTCGATGCGATCTGGCGTGCGACCACTGCTATGTGTATGAGGCCGCCGACCGGAGCCGGCGTTCACGCCCCGCGGTGATCTCCGACGAAACGCTCCATCAGGTCGCCCTGCGTCTCCCCGAGTACGTGACGGCGAGAGAACTGGAAAGAGTCTCCGTCATTCTCCACGGCGGTGAACCACTTCTGGTCGGACCCGCCCGGCTCAGAATCTGCGCGGAACGCACCCGCGCCCTGACCCCGCTGCTGACAGCGTACGAGGCGCTGGACATCCACGAGCCCTCCCAGCACCAGGGCGGCAGGACACCCCTCTTCTTCACGACCGTCACCCCCCTCGCCCCCGGCGCCGGACTGCGGCTCGGCACGCACGCGTTCGGCGCCCTGGGGGTGGCCGCCCACGTCGAGCCGGAGGAGTTCGTCCGTGAAATGCCCCCTCCTCGACGAGGCCGACGCGCGTCTGGCGCGGGCGTCCGCCACCCCGGCCGGCGCCCCGGAGTCGCTGCGCCGGGCCCGCCGCGCCCTGGACAGGTTCGGCTTGGAGGCCGCCGGCCAACTCATCTTGAGCGGTGCCCACTTGGTCGACGAGTCGCGCAGGGAGCTGGCGGTGGCGCATGAGTGACATCGAGGAACTTCCCCAGGCGTTGCGTGAGCTGGGGGTCCGGCCCGGAGGCGTGCTGATGCTGCACGCGTCGCTCGGCGGCACCGGCTGGAGCCCCACCGGGGTGCGGGACGCCGTACGGGCGGTGCTCGGCCCCGACGGCACTCTGGTCGTGCCCGCCTTCACCCCCGAGAACTCCGATACCTCGCCCGCTTACCACCGCCTCACCGAAGGGCTGACCGAGAGGGAGAGAGCCGAGTTCCGGGCGGCGATGCCGCCGTTCGAGCCGAACGCCACGCCCTGCCCGGCCATGGGCGCCCTGGCCGAGTGCGTACGGACCACACCGGGCGCGGTCCGCAGCGCCCATCCGCAGACCTCCTTCGCCGCTCTCGGCGCGCGGGCCGAGGAACTGCTCGCCGGCCACGACCCGCACTGCCACCTGGGAGAACGGTCACCGCTGGCCGCGCTGTACGCCGCCGACGCCCAGGTCCTGCTGCTGCGCGTCGGCTTCGAGGTGTGCACGGCGTTCCACCTCGCCGAGTACCGGATGACCCCGCCGCCCCCGACACGGACCTACCGGTGCGTGGTGGAGGACAAGGGGAACTGGATCGAGTACGAGGATCTCTCCCTGTACGACGGGGACTTCGGGGCCATCGGGGCGCTCCTGCCCCAGGACGTGGTCACGAGCCGGGAATTCGCGGGGAGACCGGCGTTTCTGGTCGCGATACGCGATGCTGTCGACACGGGCCTGCGCCTGCTGTCGGGATATCGCTCCTGATGACGTGAAACGCACCATCGCACAGCGCTTCCCAGCAAGAGTTGAGTCAACGTCAGCAACGGCCTTGACTTCACAACACCCGCACGTCAGATTCGAGGCTCCGCACCACACCCGGGACTCGGCGCCCCGCCGTCCCGGGGGAACGGCACGGCACTCCCACACCCTGCCCAGGCTGGAGCGACCCGCATGTCCAAGAGCGCGGACCCCCACAGAGGTACGACCGCACCGGCCGCCACACCCTCGCGGCGGCGGGTGCTCGGTGCCGCCGCCGGTGCCGGGGCCGTGGTGGCGGCCGGGGGGCTCGGTGGCACGGCCGTCGCGGCGGACACGGCCGCCGCCCCTCCCCTGCTCGGTACCTACGACGTCGTCGTCATCGGCTCCGGCGCCGCCGGGATGACCGCCGCGCTGACGGCGGCCGGGAAGGGGCTGAGCTGTGTCGTCGTGGAGAAGGCGCCGACTTTCGGAGGGTCGGCGGCGCGTTCCGGCGCGGGGATCTGGCTGCCCAACAACAGCGTCATCAAGGCCGCCGGTGTGCCCGACACCCCGGCGAAGGCCGCGCAGTACCTCGCGGCCGTGGTCGGCGACGACGTCCCGGCCGACCGGCAGAAGGCGTTCCTGGACCACGGCCCCGCCATGCTCTCCTTCGTCATGGCGCACAGCCCGCTCAGGTTCCGCTGGATGGAGGGGTACAGCGACTACTACCCGGAGCTGCCGGGCGGTCTGCCCAACGGCCGCTCCATCGAGCCCGACCAGTTCGACGGGAACGTGCTGGGCGCCGAACTCGCCCGGCTGAACCCGCCGTACCTGGCCACACCGCCCGGCATGGTTGTCTTCAGCGCCGACTACAAGTGGCTCGCCCTGACCGCCGTGAGCGCCAAGGGGGTGGCCGTCGCCACCGAGTGCCTCGCGCGGGGCACCAAGGCCGCGCTGCTCGGGCAGAAGCCGCTCACCATGGGCCAGGCCCTGGCGGGCGGACTGCGCGCCGGGCTCCTGTCCGCCGGTGTCCCGGTGTGGCTCGACACCCCGCTGACGGACCTGCACGTCGAGAACGGGGCGGTCACCGGGGCCGTCGTCACCCGCGACGGCTCCCCCGGGCTGCTGCGCGCCCGGCGCGGCGTCATCGTCGGCTCGGGCGGCTTCGAGCACAACGCCGCCATGCGCGAGCGGTACCAGGAGCAGCCCGTGGCCCACTGGTCCGTGGGCGCCAAGGAGAACACCGGCGACGGCATCCGCGCCGGACAGCGCGCGGGCGCCGACGTGGCGCTGATGGACGACGCCTGGTGGGGGCCGGCCATCGCGACACCGGGGCAGCCCTGGTTCTGCCTCGCCGAACGCACGCTCCCCGGGGGCCTGCTGGTCAACGCGGCGGGCGCCCGGTTCGTCAACGAGGCCGGGCCGTACAGCGATGTCGTCCACACGATGTACGAGCGCGACACCCCGGCCGCCCGGCACATCCCGGCCTGGCTGATCGTCGACCAGAACTACCGCAACCGGTACCTGTTCAAGGACATCGCGCCGACGTTCCCGTTCCCCGCCGAGTGGTACGACGCCGGGGCCGTCCACAAGGCGTGGTCGCTGGACGCGCTGGCCTCCGCGATCGGTGTCCCCGGCGCCGCGCTGCGCGCCACCGTCGACCGCTTCAACTCCCTGGCCCGGCAGGGCGACGACGCCGACTTCGGGCGCGGCGACAGCGCCTACGACCACTACTACACGGACCCGTCCGTGCAGCCCAACTCCTGTCTGGCGCCGCTGTGGCTGCCGCCGTACTACGCCCTGCGCATCGTCCCCGGCGACCTCGGCACCAAGGGCGGGCTCCTCACCGACGCCCGCGCCCGGGTGCTGCGCCCCGACGGCACGGTGATCCGCGGCCTGTACGCGGCGGGCAACGCCAGCGCCGCGGTGATGGGCCGCAGTTACGCGGGCGCGGGCTCGACGATCGGCCCGGCGATGACGTTCGGGTACGTGGCGGCGCTGGATCTCGCGGGCGCCCTGTGAGCCAGGCTGCCGGGCCGCTCCTCGGACGGGGCTACCCGGCCAGCCGCAGGTCGATCCACCAGGCCGGGTCGCCGTCGAGTCGGTAGCGCTCGGTCTCGACGAAGCCGTGCTTCTCGGCGAAGCGGAGGCCGTCCTCGTTGGACTCCAGGACACAGGTCTCGATGACCCGGGCCCCCAGCTCGCGTGCCTTCCGGAGGGCGCGTTCGTACAGGTGCCCGCCGAGCCCGCGGCCCCGGTGCTCGGCGAGCACCCGGGCGATGACCACGGCCGTGGCGTCGGCCCCGGCGGGCGGGCGGACCGTGGAGTTGCCGACCAGCACACCGCCCACGTAGGCCAGTTCGAGGTGGTTGCGGGCGGCGCGGTCGCGGACGTCGGCCAGGGAGAGCAGGTGGGCGGGGATGATCGTGTTGTGGACGTACCGCCAGGCTTCGAGCTGCTCGTCGTCTGCGGCACCGTCCACGCGCTGGATGTCGAGGGCGGTCACCGGGTCAGCCTAGACAGGCCGCCCCGGCCCGCGCCTCCGATATGTCACCGGCCGTTCTCGTCGTGGCGGTTCTCGTCGCGGCCGTTCTCGTCATGGCGGTTCTCGTCGCGGCCGTCGTCGTCGCGGCCGTCCTCGCCCGTGTCGTCGACGAGCGCGTACGCCCGTACCGGGAAGGTGCCCATGCCCTCGACGGCCGGGGGCGCGGCGTGGAAGCGGAAGCCCTGCGGAGGGAGCCGGTCCAGGCCGCGCAGGTGTTCCACGACGGGGATACCGGCGGCGAGCAGCCCGGTGTGGGCGGGGCGGGTGCCGTCGTCGGTGTCGTCGATGTTGAGGGAGTCGATGCCGACCAGGGCCGCCCGCCGCTCGACCAGCCAGTCCACCGCGTCCGCCGTGAGGAAGGGGTGGCCGTGGCCGTACCGCTCGGTGCCGAAGTGCCGGTCCCAGCCGGTGTGGATCAGCACCGCCCGCCCCGTGACGTCGTACGGCAGCAGCGCGGCCCGGTCCACGGCCCGGCGTCCGGCGTCGTGGACGCGGACGACGACGCCGTCGAGGTCGGCGAACGAGCCGATCGGCAGCCCGGCGAGGTCGTGCCCGCCGCTGAACCGGTGGAAGGGGCTGTCCAGGTAGGTGCCGGTGTTGGAGACCATCGCGATCCGGCCGATGGCGAACTCGGTGCCGGGCGCGTAGTGGTCGCGGGAGGCGTCCCGGGTGAGGTGCTCGCCGATCTCGGGGCCGGGCAGTCCGGGGTACGTGGTCATCCCGTGCCGGATCGTGTGGCTGAGGTCGACGATCCGGCGGCCGTCGGTGCCGTGTCCGCCGCCGCCCGCCCCGCGCACGGTCCGTCGGCCCTCGCCGACCGTGCCGCGCGAGCCCTTGTGCGGCTCCCGCACCGCCTCCCGGCCGCTGACGCTCACCTTGTCGACCATGAGCAGCCCGAGGTGCCGGACGAACAGCTGGGCCAGCTCCTCGTCATCGATCTCCGGACCCGGCACGTCCAGCATGAAGCCCTGCGTCCGCAGTCCGCCGCCGTTGCCGAAGGTCACCTCGGCGTCGAACCGGACCCGCCACTGCTCGTCGTTCTCGCTCATGGCCCGATCCTCCCTGCAGTCACACTTCACCACAAGCAAGGATTACTGAAGCGGAGCTACAGTGCCGCTTATGGATCTGGACCCCCGCCGACTGCGCGTCCTGCGCGCCGTGGCGCTGCGCGGCGGTGTGGTGGACGCGGCGAAGGTGCTGCATCTGACGCCGTCGGCCGTCTCGCAGCACCTCGCGCGGCTGGAACGGGAGGTGGGCCGCCCGCTCGTGGACCGCTCCCGCCGCCGGGCCGGACTGACCCCGGCCGGGCGGCTGCTGGCGGCGCGCGCCGAGCGCATCGAGCAGGAGCTGGCCGAGGCGCGCCGCGAACTCGCCGAACTGACCGGCCGGGCGACCGGCCCGGTGGCGGTCGCCGCGTTCTCCTCGGCGGTCTGCCACCTCCTCGTCCCGGCGCTCGCCGCCCTCGCCGGGACCCACCCCGGTCTGGAGCCCCGCGTCATCGAGGCGGAGGGCCCCGAGGCGCTGCGGGAGTTGCGGACCGGCGGACTGGACGTGCTGGTCGTCGAGTACGACGGCGCGGATCCGGACCCCGACGTGCAGTGGCCCGACCTGGCGTCCACGCCCGTCGCGGACGACGCCTACCGGGTGATCACCCCGGCGGACTGGTCGCCGCCGCCCCGCTCGGTGCGCGATCTCGCCGAGCGCCCGTGGGTGGCGGCCCCGTCCGACACGGCGTGCGGCCGGGCGCTGGAACGGCTCTCCGCGGAGTACGGTTTCGCCGCGCGGCGCGCCCATGTGGGCCGGGAGTTCCCGACGGTCCTCGCGCTGGTGCGGGCGGGCCTCGGAGCGGCGGTCGTGCCCACGCTGGCCCTGGCCGACGCCACCCCGGAGACGGTCGCGCTGCCCTCGGCCCCCGTGGCGGGTCACCGCCGGATCGCCGCGGTCCACCGGGCGTCCCGCTCGGGCCCCGAGCCCCTGGTCTCAGCGGTGACGGACGCCCTTCGGGAGGCGGCGGTGGACCTGGGGCTGACGCCCACGTCGGCGGGTTGACCGGCCCGGCCCCGGTCGACCCGCTCGAACGGCGGTGACCGCACGGCCCGCACGGGCCCCGGGTGGAGTCAGGGCGTCCTGATGATCGTGTGGATCGCCTGGACGAACGGGTCGGGGCCGGCCTCGTCGCCCATGGCCAGGCGCAGGGTGTAGCCGGTGAGGAGGGCCAGGAGGACGTCGGCCGTTCCCGTGGCGTCCTGGTCGCCGGGGAGGCCGCGCACGCCGCGTTCGACGCGGATGAGGTCGGTGGCCTTGGCGTGCGCGGTGGCCAGGTGGCGGCGGACGCGTTCGGCCACGTGGGGGGAGACTGCCGCCTCGCCCCAGATCTGCGCCATGAGCCTCGCGTGCTGCCGCCCGTCGCCGGTGCCGTGGACGCGTTCCGGCGACGTCGACAGGCTCGACGAGGTGACGTCGTCCAGGGCCGTGTGGATCGCGTCCTCGCACACGGCCTGGATCAGGTCGTCCTTGCTCGGGAAGTAGTGGTAGAGCGCGCCGGCGGACAGTCCGGAGCGCGCGACGACGTCACCGGTGGAGGACTGGGCGAATCCCTTCTCCGCGAACACCGCCCGGGCGGCGTCCAGGATCTGCCGACGGCGGGCGTCCCGGTGGGCCTGGGTGACCTTCGGCATGGGCGGACGGCCTCTCGTCGTGTCGGGGCGGTGGTGGAAGGGGCGGTGTCAGCCGACGGGCGCGGCCGTCTTGTCGGGGGCCGGCGCGGCGGCGGGGGCGTCCTCGTCGGCGTGTTCCATCCGGTCGAGGCGCAGGGCGCGGTGCAGCGCCCGCAGGGGGCGCGGGGCCCACCAGTTGGCGGCGCCGAGGAGGGCCATCAGGGAGGGGACGAGGAAGGCGCGTACCACCGTCGCGTCGATGAGGACGGCGAACGCGGCGCCCAGACCCAGTTCCTGGATGAACACCAGCCGCGACATCGCCAGCGCGCCCACCGGGATGCAGAACAACACCGCGGCCGAGGTGACGATCCCGCCGGTGCGGGACAGGCCCTGGGCGACCGCCTCGCGGTTGTCCAGGCCCTGGGCCCTGGCCTCCTTGATACGGCTCAGCAGGAAGACGTTGTAGTCCGTGGACAGGCCGAACGCGAGCGCGAAGACCAGGACGGGTGTGGTGGCCTCCAGCCCGGTCTGCGGGGCGAAGCCGAGGTTGCCGTCCTGGAACACCCACACCAGGAAACCGAAGGCGGCGCCGGTGGACAGCAGGTTCATCACCAGGGCTTTCAGCGGCAGCACCACCGAGCCGGAGAAGGCAAAGAGCAGCAGCAGGGTGACGACGACCAGGATGCCGCCGGCCGGCGGCAGGGCGTCGGCGATGCTCTCACGCTGCGCCAGGAAGTCGGCGGTCCGGCCGGTGTAGCGGGCGGGGTACGGGGCGGCCAGGTCCCGCACGGCCTCGACGGCGTCCTTGGACGAGTCGGCCAGCGGGTCCTCGGCGAGGACGGCGTCGATCTCCCAGTACCGGTCGCCGAGTTCGACGGGGGTGCCCACCGACTTCACGCCGGGAACGGCGCCGATCCGCTCGGTGTAGTCGGCGAGCCGGGACGGGTCCGGGGCGCCGTCGGTCTCCAGCACGATCTGCAGGGGCGAGGTGGCCCTGGCGTCGTAGTCCTCGTCGAGGACGGCGGCCACCCGGCCCGCGCTGGTCTCCTCGGGCAGGAGGGTCGGGTCCACGCCGGTGAAGCGCACGCCGAGCAGCGGCGAGGCGATCAGCAGCAGCACGGCCGTGGCGGCGAGCGCGAAAAGGGCGGGGCGGCGCATCACGGTCTGCGCGACGCGGTACCAGCGTCCCTCGGTGGCGCGGGCGGCACCGGCGGTGCGCTGCCAGCGGCGCGGGGCCAGGGAGTTGACCCGCTTGCCCAGCAGGGCGAGCAGCGGGGGCAGGCCGAGGAGGGCGAACAGGGCGGCGGACACCACGGTGATGACGCCGGCCAGTCCCATGGAGCGCAGGTAGGGCTGCGGGAACGCGATCAGCGCGGCGAGGGCCGCGGCCACGGTGAGGGCGCTGAACAGCACGGTGCGGCCGGCGGTGGCGACAGTCCGCAGGACGGCCTCGGCGCCCGGCCCGTGCTCGGCGAGTTCCTCGCGGTAGCGGGAGACGAGCAGCAGTCCGAAGTCGATGGACAGGCCGAGGCCGAGCGCGAAGGCGAGGCTCGTCGCGCCGGTGGAGACGTTCATGAACTCGGTGGCGACGCGCAGGCCCGCCATGGTGAGCAGCAGGGAGACGATGCCGCCCAGCAGGGGGACGAGCGCGGCGACCAGGCCGCGGAAGACCAGGAAGAGCACCACCAGGATCACGGGGGTGGCGAGGAGTTCGGCCTGTGCCAGGTCCGTTCCCGACACCTCGGCCACCTGGACGTGGCCGGGTGTGGCGCCGCCGAGCCAGGTGCGGCCGCGCAGGGCGGGATCGTCGTCGATGGCCTTCTGGAGCCGCTCCACCGCCTGGGCGCTCTCCTGGTCCGTCATGGAGCCGGTGGCGCCGACGACCACGGTGCTGCGTCCGTCGCGGGCGATGAGCGCGGCCCCGTCGGGGGAGGTGTAGTCGACGACCTGCTCGACCTCGGGGCGGGACCGCAGGAGCTCCGCGGCGGCCGTGACGGCCTTCGGCGGGGCGGTGTCCTTGTCGAGCCGCTCATCGGTGCGGACCAGCAGCAGATGGCCCTGCTGGGGGTCGATGCCGGTGGCCCGTTCGATGATCTCGCGGGCCGCGACGTTGCCGCCGCCCGGATCGTCGTAGTCGGACAGGCCGTTGGAGAGCTTCTCCTCCACGGTGCCGCCGTACACGGTGGCCAGGGCGGTGACCAGGAGGGTCAGCAGGAGCACGACGATCCGCCGGCGGTGCAGGGCCGAGCCCAGAGCCGAGAACATGGGTTTTCCTTCCTTCGCGCCCGTGGGGGGCGGGACGCGTACGCCAAGCGTCGGGCAGGGCGCTGGATTCTCACTGAAGCGTCCGGAGGGGACCCTGCTGACCGGCGCTAAGGTCGCGCTAGAGCGGTGGGGCCGAGGACCGCGCCGGTGGGGGCCCGGCCGGTAGCGTCGTCCTCCCGGGGCCCTCCACGGCTCCTCCGTGAGGTGCCCGCCGCCCCTCCCCCGCTCCTCCTCTTCGTCCGCGTCCCGCACAGGGCCGCTCCGTCGCGCCCGCGGTCGCGCCGTCCGTCCCGGAAGGAATGTCATGCGCCGTATCTCGTCCGCCGTGCACATCCACAGCACCGTCGACCGGGTGTGGTCGGTGCTCACCGACTTCGAGCGGTTCCACGAGTGGAACCCCTTCCTCGTGGAGGCCGCCGGCCGGGCCGAGCCGGGCGCCCGGCTCACCCTGCGCTTCCGACTGCCCGGCAGCGGGAAGGAGATGGTGTTCCGGCCGACCGTGCTGGAGAGCGAGCCGGGGCGGCTGCTGCGCTGGCGCGGCCGGCTGGGTGTGCCCGGTGTCTTCGACGGGGTGCACAGCTTCGAGCTGATCCCGCGCGACGGCGGCACCCATGTGGTGCAGACGGAGCGGTTCAGCGGGCTGCTGGTGCCGTTCGCGGACTCGATCATCACCCCGTCCGAGCAGGGCTTCCGCCACCTCACCGACGCGTTGAAGACCAGGGTGGAGTCGTCCGGCGTCCGGGGCGTGTCCGGGTAGGCCCTGTCGTCACATTCCCGCCGTCGCCCGGAGGGCGGCCCCGCGGCGTCAGGTGCGTGCTCTCGGCGTGCCGGGCCCTGACCCGTGTACTG